>NZ_LQYX01000074.1:246144-257148 GCF_001587475.1 Geobacillus sp. B4113_201601 | reverse complement strand
GGGCGTTTTCGATACCGGAAATGCCCTATTGGTGCTGGATTCTGAAAATCTCGCTAGTATTGGGCTGAATGGATACGTTTGAACATACCTTTCCTCTCCCTTTCTATTGAGTGATTTAGAACGATTTCCCTATTATTCTACAATATCACTGCAAAAATAGGAAGACTTTCTTAGAAGAATTATTGTTGAATGTGATTAAAGATATCGTACATTGGAACGATGATCGACGTGACGATCGTCCCAACGACGCCGGCGAGCAGGACGATCATCAGCGGTTCGATAAGCGATTTCAGGCGGTCGGTGCCGGCGTCGACTTCCGCTTCGTAAAAATCAGCGACTTTGCCAAGCATGGCATCGAGTGAACCGGTTTGTTCGCCGATGGCGATCATTTGCGCGACAAGCGGCGGAAACGCCCAATGGCGGCGGAGCGGCTCAGCGAGCGACCGGCCGCGCTCAAGGGCGGCGCGCGCCTCATCAAGCACGGCGGCGATCACTTCGTTTTCGACGACGCGTCCAGAGATGGAAAGCGCCTCTAAAATCGGCACCGAGCTGGAGACAAGCGAGCTGAGCGTGCGCGTCATGCGGGCGAGCGCCGCTTTTTGCATGAGCTTCCCAAAAATCGGAAGGCGCATGGCCACATAATCCAAGTAATATTTCGTCCGTTTTTGCCGACGCAAAGCGGCGAACGCCGCGCCAACGCCGATCCCTCCCAGCGCCACCAGCCACCAATAGCGCTGCATAAAAGCGCTCGCTTTCAGCACAAACTTCGTGATCGCCGGCAGTTCGGCATGGAAATCAGCAAACATGTCAACAAACGTCGGCACGACCGAGACGAGCAAAAAAATGACAACCGCCGTGGCGATGATGGCGACGGCCACCGGATAGGCGAGGGCGGAAACGATTTTTTGCCTCGTCCGATGCACTTTTTCAAAATGGTCGGCCAACCGGTCGAGCGTTTCGTCAAGCGTCCCGCTCGCTTCGCCGGCCCGCGCCATATTGACAAACAGCGGCGGAAAAATGCGGGGATGCTTCGCCGCCGCCGCGGACAGCGGATTTCCCTCCCGGAGATGCTGCTCCATGTCGAGCAGCGCGCGCGCCAGCGCCTTGCTTTCCGTTTGCTCCGATAAAATGCGAATCGAATCGACGATCGTCACCCCGGCGCGCACCAAGGTGGCGAATTGGCGCAAAAACACGACGAAATGCTGCAGTTTGACCGGGCGGCCGATGGAAATTTCCTTGTTCCATACCGTCGGCGGCACCTCGGCGATGACCGTCGGGCGAACCCCTTTCTCCCGCAATTTGAGCGCGGCTTCGCTCCGGGAAGCAGCCGCGATCACTCCCGACTTTTTCCTTCCTTGCTTATCCCGCCCTTCGTACTTAAATTGCGCCATCTTTCTCACGCTCCCCCGCTAAGTACACTTCAACTGCCGCCGCATCAATCCGCCCGGCCGCAACCAGTTCCTTGACGCTCATTTCCATCGTCTGCATGCCCACACTGCGGCTCGTCTGCATAATGTTGATGATTTGGTGTTCCTTCTCGTTGCGGATGAGATTGGCGACCGCGGCATTGTTCAGTAAAATTTCGAGCGCCGCCGCCCGTCCGGTTCGGCTTCGGTTCGGAAACAGGCGCTGCGCAATAATGGCGACAAGCACTGAAGCGAGCTGCAAGCGGATTTGCGCCTGCTGAGCCGAAGGAAAGACGTCAATCATCCGCTCGATCGCCGCCGGGGCGCTGGCCGTATGGAGCGTGCCCAACACCAAATGCCCCGTTTCCGCGGCCGTAATGGCAGTTTGAATCGTCTCCAAGTCGCGCATCTCCCCGACTAAAATGACGTCCGGGTCTTGGCGAAGCGCGGCGCGCAGCCCGGAAGCAAAGCTGCCGGTGTCAAATCCGACCTCGCGTTGATCAATGATCGATTTCCCGTGTTTATGTAAATATTCGATCGGATCCTCCAGCGTAATAATATGCTTCGACATCGTTTTGTTTATATAATCGATCATAGCGGCCAACGTCGTCGACTTGCCGCTGCCGGTCGGCCCGGTGACGAGCACAAGCCCGTGCGGCTTTTCCGCGATGCGCTTCAGCACGCTTGGCATGCCAAGCTCCTCCAACGTCGGGATGCGCATCGGGATGAGGCGAACGGCCAAGGAAACACAGGACCGCTGTTTAAACACGTTCAAGCGGAACCGGGACACGCCGGCGATCCCATAGGAAAAATCAAGCTCCCCGGTTTGTTGGAACTGCAGCCAAAGCGCTTCAGGGATGACGGCGCGCGCCATTTCTTCCGTGTCCTCAGGGCGCAGCCGCTCTTGGCCGTAGAGCCTCAGCTCGCCGTTCAGGCGAAAAATCGGCGGCGCTCCGACGGTCAAATGCACGTCGGACGCCCGGTACTCAAACGCCGCGCGCAACAACGTATCCAATTTTTCTTTCATTGCTCTCACCCATCAATGCAAAATCGCCACTTTGAGCACTTCCTCAAGCGTCGTCAATCCTTGCTTCACTTTCAGCAGCCCGTCATCGAGCAGAAAAATCATTTTGTTTTGGATGGCGAGCTCCCGCAGTCTCGAGAACGGTTCATTGTTTAAAATGATGCGGCGCATTTCGTCAGTAATGACCAACAGCTCGTGGACAGCGAGCCGGCCGCGGTAGCCGGTCATGTTGCACGTCGGGCAGCCGCGGCCGCGGACCAGCTGCTGAACGTCAATACCGCGGCGGGCGAAAATGTCCCGCTCCCGCTTCGTCGGCTCATACACTTCTTGGCAATCGCGGCAGACGCGGCGCACTAAGCGCTGGGCTACGACCCCGGCGAGCGAGGTCGCGACTAAAAACGGCTCAATGCCCATATCGATCAACCGGGTGATCGTGCTTAACGCATCGTTCGTATGAAGGGTGCTTAACACCAAATGACCGGTGAGCGAGGCGCGAATCGCCACTTCGGCGGTTTCGCGGTCGCGAATCTCGCCGACCATGATGATGTTCGGGTCTTGGCGCAAAATTGAACGAAGCCCTTGGGCGAACGTCAAACCGACGTTCGGATTGACTTGAATTTGATTGATACCTTCAATTTGATACTCGACCGGATCTTCAATCGTAATAATGTTGACCTGCTCGCTGTTTAAATAATTGAGCGCCGCATACAGCGTCGACGATTTTCCCGAGCCGGTCGGGCCCGTAATCAAAATGATGCCGTTGGGCCGCTCGATGAGGCGGATGAAACGGTCCAAATTGACGGCGTTGAACCCGAGCTTATCGATATCGTTCAGCGCCGCGCCCAAGTCAAGAACGCGCATGACGATTTTTTCCCCGTACACGGTCGGCAGCGTCGATACCCGCAGATCAACAGGATGGAAATCGATGTTCATTTTGATCCGCCCGTCTTGAGGGACGCGGTGTTCGGTAATATCCATGTGGGCCAAAATTTTAATCCTCGCCGTCAGCATGCTTTGCATATGCTTCGGCAGCGCCCGCTCGGTGCGGAGAAGGCCGTCGATCCGATAGCGGATGAGCACTTTTGTCTCCTGCGGGTCAATGTGAATATCGCTTGCCCGCTGCTCGACGGCAAGCTGCAAAATTTGGTTCACTAAACGAACGATCGGAGAATCGTCTTCAGCCGCCTTTCCATCATCGCGCCCCTCGGTCGGCGGAGCCGGAAGCAGGTCATCAAACGACTCGTCCATGTCATAGTATTTGTTGATCGCACGCAAAATGTCGTCCTTCGATGCGATCGCGGTTTCGATTTGAAAGCCGGTCGACAAGCGCAGATCATCTATGGCAAAAAAATCGAGCGGATCGGCCATCGCCACCAACAAGCGATCGTCTTCCACTTTGAGGGGCATGATGAGATGGCGGCGGGCCAGCTCTTTCGGCACTAGGTTGGTGGCTTTCGGATCAATCGGATAGCGGTACAAGCTGACGTGGGGAATGCCAAGCTGGAACTCGAGCGCCTCAATGAGCTGTTGTTCGGTGATATAGCCGCGCTGCAACAGCGCATCGCCGAGCTTTTGTTTTGGCGCTTTTTCCCGCAGCGCTTCCGCCAGCTGTTCTTCCGTAATTAACCCCGCTTCCACCAACAAGTCGCCGAGACGTTTTCGCTCGCGTTTTTTGTTCATCGGCTTCCCCCGCTTTCCCCGCTTTGTTTCGTATCGGTTGAACGACCTTCATCCACTTGGTCGCCACCGTCCGTCCGTTGCCCGTTTTCTGACGGCGGCCGCTTTTGGTCGCTTTCTTCATCCTTGTTTTGATTTCTAGAACCATCTTCCGCTGGCGTCTGCTCTTCCTCTTCCGGCGCGGAGACGGATGATTCCGGAACTTTCAGCCCCCGAACTTCAATCGTGTAAGCCGGCGGATAAAAGTCTTCGCTCACCGTTTCCCGGCGGACAAGTTTGGCGCCGTCACGCACCTCGCGTTCCACTTTTACCAGCAACCCTGAGCGCCCGGTCTGTTTGACTACGGACTGCTCCGGAGCCAGCCGCGAATCATACTGGATGATTTTGCGCGGTGCGATCGCTTCCGGTTGGCTCGTGCGCACGATATATTGGTAGGCGAACGGCCAGCCATGAATGAGCGCTTTCACTTGACGGCCGTCATAGCGAAGAATGAGCGTATAATCCACCGTATTTGAATTCAACCATTGCAAATCGCGCTGGCTGTCAACCTTGGCTTCAAATCCCGGGGTGATGCCGTCCGGAAGCGTGCTCCCTGCATATCTTTCCATCAGCACAAAATTGGTGGAAAGGACGGCGCGATACACGGCCGATGCCAACGCCTCGACGGCGCGGTCGGACAATCCGCCGCCCGCTTGTTCGATCATGGCGCGCAGCGACACGAGCTGATTGGCGCGGACGGCAAGCCGGCGCTCGGACGCAAGAAAACGAGAAAGGCTTTCATCATGGATCGGAACGGCCGCTTCGCTCACCACCGTTTTCCCTTTTCCAGAAGCCGGGAGATAACGGGTCAAATCAAGCGGCTGGCTGGGCGCTGACAGCTGGGAAGCCGCCGCTTCCAAATCCTTTTCCAGCTCCTGAACATCCAAGGCGTCTCGCGCCGCCGGCGGCAGAAGGCGGCCGACGACCTCGAGGCAAGCGCTCATATCGGCCAATGCAAGCAGCGGGACAGAGCGCCCGTTGACAATGTTTTGCGTGCTTTCCGACAAGCGAAAAGTGAAGAGATCGGCCGACAGTTCCGCCTGTTTTTCCTGATAGCGGAGCGGAATCGAAGCCGTCGCCCGCCAGTCGTTCACGCGATCGGCCACCGCCCGCCGGGCTTCCGCCGGCGTCATCCCGGCGAGCGAAATCGGACCGACCGACGTCCCCGGGCGATAACGGTCTTGGCCGGGGCCGAACGATTCATAAGCCAAAACGCCTAAACGGACAAATGAAAGAAAATAGACTGTGCAGACCGCCATCACGATAAACAATTTCCCTATGGAAGCGGCTCTCACTCCGAGCTCCCCCTTTTTCATTCGGCTTCAATGTTCATCGAGACGTCGACAATGACGCTAGGGCCGGCTTCCTGCGCTTTGCGCACGTCCTCTTCGCAAAGCACGGTGCCCGCTTGGAATAAAAGTTCGCCGTTCATGTCATAAATGTCTTTGGTCAGCCGTTTTCCCGAAAGAAACGCCACTTGTTTTTCGCGAAGCGATTCCAACGCTTCCACGTTTTCGGCCGTCTCTGTCATGACCTGCATTTGTTCGGAAATGTCGCTCTCCTTCATCCCGCTTTCGCTGTCATCCAACTCGATGAGCTGCGCCGCATCAGAAAGGAGCGCTGTCTGTGCATCATCGGCAACGATCAGCATCTCTTTTCCGTACGTGAGCACTTGGGCGGACGGCAGCACCGCTTCGCCGTTTTCCAGACGAACGGACACGCCGATAATCTCTCCGGTTTCCTCGTTTAGAAAAAACTCTTGCACCTCACCAAGAAGTTGCCCCTTGCGCGTAATCGCTTTTGTCTGTTTGATGCGGATTTGTTTGTTGACCAACTGATTGGCGATCGGAATTTCCGATAAATCGATCACATCATGGCCGCTGGCCACCGTGACGGCGAACTCTCCGATCCCGACGATTTTTTTGAACGGGATCGCTTTTAAGCTCACTTGCACGTCTTCGTGCTCGACCGTCAAAAAGTCGACCGAGCCTTTATCCGGATTGATGACAAAGTTTTTCACGGCACCGATTTGTGTCCCATCAGCGATGCTGATGATCGGCAGCCCGATGATTTGCGCACTCGCTTTCATTTTCTTCACCTCAACGATCTTCCTAATGTTGCAGCCATTTCCCGCCAGAGCCTTAGTTCTGCGGCAATGGCCGGGTAAGGCGAAAAGCGCCGCTCGAGTTGATCGAGCCAAGCAGCTAGCGGCTCAGCCCGGCGCTCGAGCACATAATGTTCCAACAGCAAGCGGGCGAATACGTAATAGTCGCGGTCAGTGAGGGGAGCCTGCAGGCATTGGTGCAGACACCGCTCATACGCCTCGCTCGTCAACTGGGAGCGGCTCAACCTCAACTCAGCCGCCGCCAGTTGCGCTTTTTCGGAAACCATTCGCGGCAGGGCCGTCAAAGCCGGTCGTTCTTCTTCAGCGGAACGATCGTCGCCGGCCATCGGCGCTGGCGGAGACGGCTCAGCGGCTGAATGCTCGCTGACAGCGGCCGCTTCAGCAGCGAGCGACACCGCAGCGCTTCCGCCAGCGAGCGCACCCGCTCCCCCAGCGGCGCAGTCCGCGTCTTGCTCCCCGATCTCTAGAAGGTCATCCGTAGCGCCATCGTCGCCGCCAGCCGCTCCTGCTTTCCGATGCTCTTCGCCGTCATGGCGAACATCACCTAGCAACGCCATCGAATCGGATCGAGCTTCTTCGAAATCCGGGCCGACCTCGTCTCCCCAGCCGTCGATATCCACTTTCAAAAGAAGAGCTTCTTGAGGATCATTTTCCTGCTTCCGAAGCACCGCGGCCTCAAGCTCCGGCGTCACCGCACCCGGCCATTCGTCAAGCCAATCGGCAACGCGACGCAGCGGTTCGACGGACTCAACGCCTGAAGCCGCGAACTCGGACAGCGGCACCGCTTCGTCGGCCGCCTCCATCCACCGATCCGCTCGTGAAGACACCGCCGTCTCCTCGGCAGGCCGCAGCGGTTCAACGGACTCAACGCCTGAAGCCGCGAACTCGGACAGCGGCACCGCCTCTTCGGCCGCCTCCATCCACCCATCTGCTCGTGAAGACACCGCCGTCTCCTCGGCAGGCCGCAGCGGTTCGAAGGCGGCTTCGCCCTCTTCCCGGCGCAATATCATCGCTTGTTCCAACGGCTCATCAGCGGGAGAAGCCGGCGCCGCTTCCCCGCTCGATGGCTCAACGTCCTTAAGCGGCTCAAGGAACGGTTCCCCTTCCTCCGCCGCTTCCCCAAACGAATCGATGGGAGAAGAGGGAGCCCCCTCCGTTTTCCTCTCCTCTAGTTTGGGAGGCAATCCGTCCGGTTCGGCGGAAAGCCGCGGTTGGTGCAAGTGGGCCGCCGCCAGCGGAGCAGCCGAGAAAACGGAACCGGCGGGCGAACCACCGTGCCCGTTCGCCTCTTTGTCCTTTTCGCCTTGAAAGCTTGTTTCACGAAAATCATTGCGCCGGTAGAGAATCGCTCCCAAACGGCGGTCAAGCAAAAGCGAAGCCGCGGCCAACAGTACGAGAACCAACGCGGCCGTCTGCCAAAGCGGAATGACGGAACTCGCCATATCGGCCATAATGGCGGCGAGCAGCGCGACAGCGACCGCCATCAGTCCGCCCAAACGACTAAACCCAAGCGGAAGCAGCCAAATCAACAACAATGCTACGACAAAAGCACCAGCATACATCAGCGCCTCTTTCATCGCGCCCCCCCATTTCTATGACAAAAGGCCTTTTTTAGGAAAAAATCTGCAACATTCGACTCTTACTTATTGTATAATAAAGTTACATATTTTGAAAGAAGGTTTTATAGAAAGAAAGGTTGCGATCATAGTGGATCAGAATCGATTCGTTTGCCGATGTTCCGCTGGATTCACCCTCGTTGAGACGTTGTTGTCGATCGCCTTGCTGTCGGTGGTGGTGATCGGTCTGTTTTCGTTTTTCACCAACGCCATGACCTATACAGCCGGCAATGAACGGCGAACGGTCGCCATCAATCTGGCGCGTGGGACGGCGAACTATTTCGAAAAAAATACGAACTTTGCTTCGCTGCAAACCTACTTGCAAACCCAACCCATTCTCAAGCTAGAAAAGACAAGCTGCAGCAACAACGCTTTGCGGTCTTTGTTTTTCGCCAACTCGCAGCAAGGAACGCTCGATCCGCAGCAAGCCTGCGCCGTGCAGCTCGCTCCGACCGTCAATGACGTCCCGTACGCCGTCACCGTATATATCGTCCGCGCCGACCGTGAAGGGTGGGACGCGTTTCTCGCCTCCCCGGAGTTTCGCTCTTTGCCGGAACAGCTTCAAGCGGACGTGAAAAGCGAACGAACCGCCGTTCTGTCTTCACAAGCCGGCCAATATATGGCTAAGTTGTACACGCTCGTTCGCTTCGGAGAACGAAACCGTGACATCACATGGGTGGAAGGAGCCATTGCCGATGAAACGATTCGCTGACGGTGAAAAGGGGATGACGCTTGTTGAAGTGCTGGCGGCAATAACGATTTCGATGCTTATCGTCGGCGCCGTGTATGCGGTCTTTCTTGGCGGCGTTCGCGCCTACCAGCATATCGGCATCGAAAACGAATTGCGCAGCGAAGCCGACTATGTGGCCGCCCGTCTCATGAATGCCCTGTACGCGTTCGCGCCCGACGGCCTTGAAGCCGAGCGAAGCCAAGAAAACCAAACGCTGCGCAAACTGCGGTTCATCAAAAACGAACAATTCCAAACAAACAACCAAGTCGGGCTCGTCTCGCGCGCAGAAACCGAACAGCCAACCTATCAGTCGGTGGAGATCAAAGGCGGCAAGCTGATGATCGATGGCGCGGCGGTCACCTCTCCCGCTTTTCAGCTGGACGATACGTCGTTTTTTTCGTTTCGCTGCGCGCGCTGGCAAAAAAACATTTGCCGAAGCGGAGTGCTGACGATGACCTTTACGGTGCGGGATGGGGAAAGCGCCGCCTTTCCGGTTCAACCGTTCACCGTCAAAACTGAATTCGGATTTTAGGAGGACGAAGCATGCGCCGGATTGAACAAGGCTACAGTTTACTTACGACCCTTTTGGTCGTCACCGTCTTTTTTTTGCTCGGCTTGACGATCATCGCCGTCTCCCTTCAACACGCCCGATTCGCGACGGTGCGCGTTGATGATGTGCAGTCGCTCCACAAGGCCAAAACGGAAGTGAACGAGGCGGTCGCCGATTTGAAAGCGGAATTGTCCGATCCGAATTTTTTTACGAGCCATCACATTTTTTCGCCAAATGAATGGGATCATTTTCTCGGCCTTGACAGCTCCAATCCCGGGGATAAAACGATGGCCGGACGCTTGCTGGAACGCTACGGAGTGATGGTGAAAGACGAGAGCGACCAGTATCAAATCGACAAGCAACAAGTGTTTCTGCGCGTCTTGAGATTAGAGAAATCGTTCGATGACGGGCACCGAACCCGGACCGTCGCCCGACGCGTTTTTGTCACCAACACGCCGAGCTTTTTAAAATACGCGCTCGGCTCCAACCGCGCTGTCGTATTAAACGGAGGCGTCTATATCGAAAAAGGTGATGTTTACGCCGGTGAAACCGGGTATGCCAGCAACGCCACAACGTACGTCAGCCGAACGAACGAACTGAAAATCGAAAACTATGACAGCGGAATGCCGCGGTTCTCCGACTCTTCGGTCTGGTATTTAAACGGGGCTTTCCAAGCGTGCGGGCAAAAGAAGAGCTGCTGGACGGCAGACGAAACGCAAGCCCGCTTTCAAATGACGAATCAATGGGAGTCGTCCTGGCCGGGGGGAACAACGGAACCGCCCCCGTCCTTCCAGCCAAGCAACGAAGACTTTGTGGACGTCGATTTTGAGCTGACCGTCGCCGATAAACTGTTGCAGGCAGCCGGCTTCTCACCATCATCGCCCGAATATATTGCAGAAGTGGAAGCTGTTCAAGAAGCCGCGGACAAAACCGAAGCGCTGCACCAATTAGCCAACAAACTGAAAGACAGGTTCAACGAATTGAACGGAAACGATCCGCTTGAAATCATCAAGCAAAAGAAAGACAAACCGCTTTACGTTAATGGGGGCATCAACCTGATCGGGGATGTGGACATTCAAACAGACAAAGGGGTCAACCAATGGCTAATTGTCAACGGCCCTCTGAAACTCAACGGTCCGCAAAACAATTTTATCAACATACACGGAAACTTTATCGTTTTCGGCGACTTGAGGATCACCGGTAAGGTTAGACTCGATGCCAGCGTTTATGTGACGGGAAAAACGGAAATTTATCAAAGCCGCATCGAGCGGGCGGACAAAGGGGTCGTGCTGTTGTCGAAAGGAAAGCTCGATTTGGCCCGCATCAATGAATTTGATAACCCGAGAGGGGAAGCAAACTTGAAAGGATATTTTTACACCGACAGCAGCGCTACCATTTATGCCGTCGGCTCGTACTTATCTATCGACGGAGGGCTGTTCGCCCGTGGAAACGGCGACCCCGCCCCCGATACAGACATTTATGGATTGGTGGTCAATGCGTTCCGCGGCCGGGTCGAAGGAAGCAATGGGGAGCCTTCCGGTTTCGTTCCTAATCCCAATGTGGCATCATCGCGGCTAGTCGTCCGCTATCGCCCGGAAGTGCTCGTTGAGCAAGGGACGGGGCTTCCGTTTGTCAATCGTTTATCACTTGTCGTCGATCGCTTGGAAGTCCGGTGAACCCCCCTCCGCTTCCCATCGTTGCGGGCTGCTTGCAGTGGGGGCTTCTCACGCAATCCCATCTATGGACGGATTATGTAACAAAAAGAGGCCGGCTCGAAAAGTCGTTCAACCGACTTTTCGAGGGCCTTCTTTTTTTAAAACGCGGATCTCATCTTTGG
>NZ_LQYX01000074.1:210783-246116 GCF_001587475.1 Geobacillus sp. B4113_201601 | reverse complement strand
GCCGCTGTTGCCGCCGTTGTCGCCGCTATTGTCTGTAGGCGGGCGGACGATAACGAGGGCCTTCGCTTCAATATCCCGTCCATCCGCTGCCTTCCCCTTCGCGGTCGCCGTGATCTCTGCATACCCAACATCAACGGCTTGCAAATACCATTTTCCGTTTTCCTGAACGACCTCGACAAATCGCTGATCCGACGAAGTGACAGAACGAAGCGCCTTATCTGTGGCATTTTCTGGGATAAAGCGGAGCAGTGACGTCACGTCAAGCCGCTCGCCGCGATTCATGTAAATGGGCGTCTGAAATGCCATCCCTTCGAGGGCGACATACGGATCGACGACCTGAATCGATGCCGTCGCTGATGCATTTCCTCCATCTGTAGAGCGCACCGTGATGGCCACCGTTCCCGGCTTGAGCGCCGTTACTAGTCCATTTTGCACAACAGCCACCGCCGGATCGCTCGACGACCATACTAACGTTTTGTTACTCGCATCGCTCGGCACGATCGTCACCGAAATCCTTTGCTCGCCACCGACATCCATTGTTGGTTGATAGCCGAGGTTCAGTTCCTTGATCCGCTTCGTATACGTAAACGACGCGCTCGCCAATCCTGTTCCCCTCGTCAACCCTCCCGACGACTGGACAGTGACCGTATACGCCCCGTCGTTCGAAATGGCGATTTCATACGGTGAAGGGAGCGCTACCCAAGCATCCGGGACCCCATTTCGAACGATCTGATAGCGATACGACACCCCTTCGCCGGCCACCGGTCCGGTCAACTTGACCGTCGGCGCTTCGTACGCTGTCGCTCCGTTTGCCACAGCGCCGGCGGACGTCGTGACGGCTAGATGCGGCTTAATATACACGGGCACCGTCTGGCCGTTGCGATAGGTGACAAGTAGCACCCCGTCATCGCTCGGATCGTATTGCAGCGCTTTGACCGGCAGCTGCAGCAGTCCATAGGAGTTAGGATGCTTCGTTCTTCCCACGATGTCGACCCCTTGCCATTTGGTGATCAGCCCGCTTTCATCCCCTTCGTAATAAACATTCGGAAAATCATCCAAACGCACCTTCATTCCGATTCGTTCCGACGGCGGCGTGAGCGTCGAAGTCCGCTCGCCGTAGCGGCTGTCGGTGAACGTTACGAGCGCCGGCGGCAATTGGGTGCCGCTCATGGCGTAGTCGGCTTGCATGACCCATTGCGCGGTCAGCGTCAGCTTGTTCAGCTGGCTGTAGTCAAAGGTTTGCCCGCCGAACGACCACTGCGCGTAACGTTTTCCGTTATTGACAAACGTTGCTACTTTTCCGTCGGGGATGACCGAGATTCCGTCCGGAAGCTCTTGAATGATGCGGACATTGCTGATCGTCCCAGAGACATTGCCGACATATCCTTTCAACGCCAATGAATAAGCAACACGGAAGCGGTTGTCATCGCCGTCCGTTGCCCCTTGCTTAACGAGTTGGTCGATCGGTTTCGTCAGCCCCTGCAGCTTGACCGTTCCATCAAACCATGGCGGGGCTTCCGCCTTGACGGTGACCATTACCGTTTTCGTTGTCACCGGCTGGAGCTGACCGTAGACGTCCCGATACGTTAATTCCGCTTGAAACGTGTACGTCCCTGTTGCCTTGAACGCCACCGGAATGGACACGGTGATAGGATTTGGCGTCCCTTGTCCTGATGAATACGGAATGGAAAAAGAAATATAGGCGTTTTGTTTGCTTTCATCGAGCCGCACTTGTCCGTTCTCGGCAATCGAAACGTTGCCGCCGAGCGACGAAAGCGGAATGCGGACCGTGCCAGTGAGCGCGGGAGTGTTGGCCAGCCGGGAAAACTGCTGGAACAAAGCGTTCAAGTTTTGCGGCGTCCCTTGCCGCGCTTCCCCTCCGGTCATCATCGAAAGCGTCCGCAAATAGTCCATATCGACATCGCCATCACTGCCGAAGCCAATCGAATAGAGAGTGATGTTGTTTTTGCCAAGGTCTTTCGCTATATTGACCGCATCATCGCGAATGTTGTCTTCCAACGTCGAATACGTAAACGGATAGTCATTGTCCCAAGAAAACAGCCAGCCGTTTACATAATCGGCGCCATTGTTAAGAAACAACCGCTTATATCCGTTACGATCGACAAACTGAATGCTTGCATCTTTTCCGTTGCTATACAAGGTGTACGTCACCGGGATCGAAGCGGTCACCTTGTCCCCGTACTTCCAGCCGGAAAACGTTTTTTTGATCTCCTTATAGGTGATCGTGCTCGTCGTATTCAGCACCGTCGGCATTCCATCGGTCAAGAAAATGATGTACTTTTTCCGCGCCGGATCATTAAAATACGACCGGGCGAGCGACAAAGCGGCTGAATAGTTCGTTCCACCATTGGCCGTCAGGCTGTTTCCTTTCTGCAAAATCGCGTCAAGCTGGTTGATGACGTTCGCATTGGCGTCAAACGGAACAAGGCTGTCAAAACGCACGCCATCGGAAAATGGAATGAACGCGAAGCGGTCATTGACATTGGAATTCTCCTTAAAGTAGCTGACCGCTGTTTGCAAAGCGGATTTGGCGCTTTGCAGCTTGGTTAAGGTCATGGAACCGGATACGTCCATGACAAAGACGACATCGATCGGCGGGCGAATCACTCCTGACACCGCTCCTTGCGGAATGAGCGTCACATCGAGCCGGCCTTGGGCATCGCCGTTAGGCGGTTTGGCGTACTCCGGCTGCGAGGAAGTGAACTGCCATTGGAGCGAGGGAAGCGTTGCCGCTTGCACCGGTGCCTCCTTCCCGCCTACGACAAACATAAGCCAAAACACCCATCCGAGCGCGAAAAGCGCGCGCAAAATCCCCCTTTTCTCCATGCTCCTCTCCCCGTTTCGCGACAATTTTCCTATATTTCTATTATACCATCGTTCAACCATTATCGATAGAAAAATTTTCTTATCGGAACTGTTTTTTTACGTCTGAAATAAAGTACAGCGACCCGGTGACAACTAACAGCTCGTCATCTCCCATCTGTTCTTGCTGGGCGCGAATCCAGCCGGTCCAATCATTGGCAGCGTCCTTCTGCGGGTGGGAAGAGAGAGCGGCTAATGCTTCTGCTTGAGCGGCGCGCGGAAAATCGAACGTCGTAAACGTGATCGTGTCAGCCAGCTCGTCAAGCAGCCGGATCATTGGCGCAAGCGGCTTGTCCGCCAACGCGGCAAACAAGACGTGGATGCGTTTGTCCGGGTAATGCGCGCGCACCGTGTCCACGAGCGCGCGGATGCCGGCTTCGTTATGGGCGCCGTCGACAATGACGAGCGGTTTGTCGCTCACCTTCTCAAAGCGGCCGGGCCAAGCAGCTGAAGCCAGCCCAGCGGCGATATGCTCCGGGTCGATCAAAAATGAATAGCCAAGCCGCAATAGTTCGGCCGCCATCACCGCCACCGCCGCGTTTTCGACTTGATGGGCGCCGGGCATGTGAATGCGCACATCGCGGTATTCAGAAAACGGCGTGACAAGCGAAAATTGCTCCCCTTCCGCGGTCGTTTGCTGGTCGGAGACGGTAAAATCAACGCCGAGCCGATATGTTTTCGCTTTCCGCTCCGCGGCCGTCTTGACGATCACCTCCCACGCCTCTGGCTCGTTGACCGCTGTCACGAGCGGCACGCCGGATTTGATGATTCCCGCTTTCTCAGCGGCAATTTGCCCAAGTGTATCGCCTAAGATGTTCATATGGTCATAGCTGACGTTCGTAATGACGGAAACGAGCGGATAAATGACGTTCGTCGAATCGAGCCGGCCGCCGAGTCCGACTTCAATGAGCACGATATCTTGAATGTGTTGTTTGCCAAAGTAATAGAGCATCATGGCGGTAATCACTTCAAATTCGGTCGGTCCGCCAAGTTCCGTCCGTTCAAGCTCGTCCGCGAGCGGCTGAACGACTCGCACTAGCTCCACGATTTCTTCATCTCCGATCGGTTCGCCGTTGACGCTGATCCGTTCGTTGAACTGCTCGACATACGGCGAAGTGAACGTCCCGACCGAATACCCCGCCGCCTGCAAAATCGAGCGCAAATAAGCGACCGTCGACCCTTTTCCGTTCGTTCCGCCGATATGGACGGCGCGGACGCGGCGCTCCGGGTGGCCGAGTTTTTCCATCATCCATTCCATCCGTTTTAGCCCCGGCTTCATGCCAAGCCGCAGCCGCCCGTGAATCCAAGCGACGGCTTCCTCATATGTGCGGATCATCTTCACGACTCCTCCCTTGAGAAGATCAAGATCGAAAGGCTGGCGATGGGCCGGACGGCTTCCGCCAGCGAAAAAGACGAACCCGCCTGATGGCGGATTCGTCTTCATCATAATCAACCGCAAGATCGTTTGTCTACCGTTTCAGCTCAGCGAGGCGCGCTTTCACCGCTTCGCGTTTTTCGATGTAATCTTGCCGCTTGCGCCGCTCTTCTTCGACGACATGGGCCGGCGCTTTCGCCAAAAAGCCTTCGTTGGCCAGTTTCTTTTCGACGCGCTCGACTTCGTTGTTCCACTTGTCAAGCTCTTTTTCAAGCCGCTTGATTTCTTCTTCAATATTGATCAGCCCTTCAAGCGGCAAAATAAGCTCCGCCCCGGTGACGACGGCGGTCATCGCTTTTTCCGGCGCCGGGACATCGGTGTCGATGACCAGCTCGCTCGGATTGCAGAACCGTTCCAAATAAGCGCGGTTTTTCAAAAGCGCTTCCCGCACGTGCTCGTCTTTTGTCTTAATGTAGAGCGCAATCGGCTTGCTCGGCGGCGTGTTCACTTCAGCGCGAATGTTTCGGACCGCGCGGATGATGTCCACAAGCAGCCGCATTTCTTCAGCCGCTTCTTCGTTCGACAGTTCGGGACGCACTTGCGGCCACGGAGCAACGGTGATCGATTCGCCGTCATGCGGCAAGTTTTGCCAAATTTCCTCGGTAATGAACGGCATGAACGGATGAAGCAGGCGCATCGTGTTGTCAAGCACATACGCCAACACCGAACGCGTCGTCTTTTTCGCCGCCTCATCATCACCGTACAGCGGCAGTTTCGCCATTTCAATGTACCAGTCGCACAAATCGTCCCAAATAAAGTTGTACAGCGTGCGCCCGGCTTCGCCAAACTCGTATTTGTCGGCGAGCTTTGTCACCGTGTCGATCGTTTCGTTTAAGCGCGTTAAAATCCAATGGTCGGCGACCGTTTTTTCGCCGCTCAAATCGAGCTCGTCGTACGTCATGCCGCCCATGTTCATCAAGGCAAAGCGCGAGGCGTTCCAAATTTTGTTAGCAAAATTCCACGTCGCTTCGACTTTTTCCGTGCTGAAGCGCAAATCTTGGCCCGGCGAGCTGCCGGTCGCCAAGAAATAGCGGAGCGCATCGGCGCCGTACTGGTCGATCACATCCATCGGATCGACGCCGTTGCCGAGCGACTTGCTCATTTTTCGTCCTTGGGCATCGCGGACAAGACCGTGGATCAACACGTCTTTAAACGGCCGCTTTCCGGTGAACTCAAGCCCTTGGAAAATCATGCGCGATACCCAGAAGAAAATGATGTCATAGCCGGTGACAAGCACATCGGTCGGGTAATAGCGCTTGTAGTCCGGCGAGTCGGTATCCGGCCACCCCATTGTCGAGAACGGCCAAAGCGCCGAGCTGAACCACGTATCAAGCACGTCGGGGTCTTGCTCCCAGTTTTCAATGTCTTTCGGCGGCTCATGGTCGACGTAAATGTCACCCGTTTCTTTATGGTACCACGCCGGAATCCGGTGCCCCCACCAAAGCTGGCGCGAAATGCACCAGTCGCGGATGTTTTCCAGCCAGTGCAAGTACGTTTTTTCAAACCGCTCCGGCACGAACTGCACTTTTCCGTCCGTTTGCTGGAGCTTGATGGCGGCTTCAGCGAGCGGCTTCATTTTCACGAACCATTGCGTTGACAAATACGGTTCAACGACCGCGCCGCTCCGCTCGCTATGGCCGACCGAGTGGACGTGTTCCTCGATTTTAAAGAGGACGCCTTGCTCCTGCAAATCGCGGACGATTTGCTTCCGGCATTCAAACCGGTCAAGCCCTTGGTATTGCATGGCGTTTTCATTCATCGTGCCGTCTTCGTTCATGACGAGAATGCGCGGCAAGTTGTGGCGGTTGCCGATTTCAAAATCGTTCGGGTCGTGCGCCGGCGTAATTTTGACCGCCCCGGAGCCGAATTCCATATCGACATATTCATCGGCAATGATCGGAATTTCGCGGCCGACGATCGGCAATTTCACCATTTTGCCGATCAAGTGCTTATACCGCTCATCATCCGGATGAACCGCCACAGCCGTGTCGCCGAGCATCGTTTCCGGACGGGTCGTCGCCACTTCAATGTAGCCCGAGCCGTCGGCGAGCGGATAGCGCAAATGATAGAGCGCGCCTTTTACTTCTTTATACACCACCTCAATGTCCGACAACGCCGTTTTCGTCACCGGGTCCCAGTTGATGATGTACTCGCCGCGGTAAATGAGCCCTTTCCGGTAAAGCGAGACGAACACTTCGCGCACCGCTTTGGAGAGCCCTTCATCCAGCGTAAACCGCTCGCGCGTGTAATCGAGGCCAAGCCCTAATTTTGCCCATTGGCTGCGAATATGGCCGGCGTATTCTTCTTTCCATTTCCACGTTTCTTCCAAAAATTTTTCCCGGCCTAAATCGTAGCGCGACAATCCTTGCTGGCGCAGCTTCTCTTCCACTTTCGCCTGGGTGGCGATGCCGGCGTGATCCATCCCTGGAAGCCAAAGAACGTCATAGCCTTGCATCCGCTTCATGCGGGTAATGATGTCTTGCAGCGTCGTATCCCACGCATGCCCCAAATGCAGTTTGCCGGTGACGTTCGGCGGCGGAATGACGATCGTAAACGGTTGTTTGTCCGGATCGCCGGTCGCTTCAAAAAACTTGCCTTTCAGCCACCATTCATAACGCCCCGCCTCAACGGCGCGATGGTCGTATTTGGGCGGCATTGACACTTCATGCTGTGCCACTTTTGTTCCCTCCTTCATGTGATCGACAATAGCTGTTGCCTACGGAGTGCATCATCCGATCGGCAAGCAAAAAAGCCCCTTTCATCCGAAAAGGACGAAAGGAGCTGCTTTCGCGGTACCACCTTTTTTCTTAAGCCTAGAAGGCTGGGGATGGAAGGGAGCCGGACGCTTCCCAACCTCGTTTCTCAAATCGAAAAGCCCTGTCGCATCAGGACCGCCTTTCGCACGCTCCCCACTGCTCAAGAGAAACAACCGTTCTCACCAGCGATCTAGAGGATGGAAGCAGAGCGCCGTTCCCATACCACAGCCGCATCTCCGGCTTGGGAAAAAGGCATCTTGAAACGGCGTTTTTCAACCACCGCCCTCTAGGGCTTAAGCGCTTCATTGGCATAACGGCAATCAACCGGCTTCCTCTACTCGGCAGCAGCGCCTTTCAACGAAGCAGCTCAAGGGCGACCTTCCAGCAGCCGCCATCCTAGGAAATCTCGCAGCTTCTGATTTCCCTCTCTGCAGGCGCGGGCCGCTGTACTCCTCCCCGTCTTCGCTTTTATCGTCATCGTCGTTCGATTATTATACTACCATTGTCCATCATCTTTGCCAAGTTTTTATTGATTTATTCGACAGAAAGCCATTTGGTGACAAACGTTCGCCCGTCTCATATTGTATAGTAAACCGGAGAAGGAGGGACGACCGATGCGGCGTTTCAATCCGTACTCATGGCCGCCGTGGCTGCGGCAAGTGCGCGCCATCTGCGCCCAAGTGATCATTCCGCTCGCCGTTTTTCAGGCGATCCGCACCATTTTGCTGCCGACAACGTTTGACGTGCTTTTATTGGCCATTCTTGTGTTGGCGGCTGTCGCGTTCCGTTTGGAATGGATTTAGAAAATGGGATGTAAAACAAACATTCAACTTATCATCGCTCAAGGCAACGAACGGTTTTTCACCAACGTTTTCGGCTTCCATGGCCATAGAAGGCTGGTGAAAAACCGCTGTCACACACGAATCGGCGGCATGTTCATTCAGAAAAGAAAGTTGATTGTGCAAGGTTTCTCTAATTGAGAAACAGATGGGATCAGCAGTATTTTTCCCTAAATCACCGGCCTCATAGGCGTTTCCGGATTTCTGTTCGAGGATGGATTTAGCCTTGACCGTGTTCATCGATCGGCGCTTCGGCGTCACTCATCTCTTTTTGTTGCTGTGCGGCATCGCGCTGGACAAGATGCATGACGACCGCTTCCATGTTTTTAAAGGCAAAATAACAGCGCTGCAAGGCGGCGACGTAGGCCCGCTCGTTCCGTTCCGTCCGCCGGGTGGCTTCATATCGCTCCAAACAGCGGACAAACCCGCGCGGCTCGGCCAAGTGGCCGTATAAAAACGCCCGCTCCCCGGCGGATAGTGGCAGCGCTTTTTCATATTCATCGATGCCATCAAACCACGCCCGCGCAAGCGGCGGAAACGTTTGAACATGGGTGCGAAACGCGGCGATCAAATCGTATACCGGCGAATTCCAATGCGCCCGCTCCCAGCTGATCCAATACGGCGCCACGTAGTGGGAGAGGCGCGCTTTTCCGTGCACCCAAGCCGTCCGCCATTGCTTCGTTTCCTTGAGCGCCTCCTCCCACGCAGCCAACTGCTCCTCGGCGAACGAATACGCGCGCATCACTTCATGAAAATAGGTGCAGCATTGGAGCTGAAACGGCGACATGTACCACGCCGATTCATACGTTTCGACTCGCTCTTCCCATAAAGCTCGCGCTCGTTGCCATTCGTTCTTTTTTTGCTGGCGGTACGCTTCGATTTCTTCCTCTTTTACCGCCACCGTGCGGATGGTGGCGCGGTGCAGCTCGGCCAACCCGCGAAAGAAAGAGCGGACAACCTCGTCGTCCGCTTTCACCCCTTGATCATGCCAAGCCTGCAAATAATAAAGGCGGCCTCCATCGACCGCAAACGGTGACTGTTGGCGCGTCCCGTACACCGGCGGACAACGGCGGCCATAGTAGCGAAGCGACTGCCAAACCGCTGCCGCCTCCCGTTCGTCATGGAGCGCCTTTAAAGCGAAAACGCCGTTTGTCGTGTACACTTTCGCTACTTTGCCCCGCTGTTCGATGCGCTCCGGCGTCACCCCATATTGGGCAAGCAGAGCGCGCTGGCTGGCAAACCGTCCATCCATCGTGATGCCCCCTTGACGGCAAAAGAAGCGGAAAGCACCCTGTTCATGAGAACGAACGGCTTCCCGCCATGGCCGGAATATAGAGCAGCTGCCCTTCGTGGACGTCATCCGGGCTTTCCAAATCGTTGGCGCGCAAAAGCTGAGAAACGGTCACCTCATATCGTTCCGCAATCTTGTCCAACGAATCCCCTTGCTGGACGATGCAAATTTTCACTTTCGTAAACTCTTCCGTCTCGCTTTTCGCAAACAGTTTTGTCAAATAGAGCGCATTTTCGCTTTTCGTTTTCGTCTCCTCTGTCCCTTC
Organism: Geobacillus sp. B4113_201601; assembly: GCF_001587475.1. Taxonomy (NCBI): domain Bacteria; kingdom Bacillati; phylum Bacillota; class Bacilli; order Caryophanales; family Anoxybacillaceae; genus Geobacillus; species Geobacillus sp. B4113_201601. Next base: position 236,647 of record NZ_LQYX01000074.1, on the reverse strand, counting down.
TTCCTTCTCTTTTTTCGCCGCCCCGATCGATACTTTGGCCTCGGCGGACGGCAAGAGGGAATCGGTCTCGTCATCCGCTGGCGCGCTGACCGCCTTCGTTTCCGTCTCAAGCGGCAGAAACGGCTCTGTTTCATTTTCTACTTCTTCATGGCGGCTAGCGGCAAGCGCCGATGATTCATCCGCTTCATAGCGAAAAGGAGAAGCGAATGCAGACGGTTCGGGATCATCCACCTCTTTGCGGGCCACTGATTCAAACGGGGCAAACAGCGGCTCTTCTTCCTCATCAGCCGGCAACTCGGAAGCGAGCGGCGCGTCGCTGATGCCGCTGATGGAAATATCGGCGGTCACCACCAACCGGCCATTGTCGCCCAACTCATAGTCAAACGATTCGACCGTCACGTACACGTCATCAAGCGAGCGAATCCGGTTTTTCGGAATCGTGATATCAATAGGGAATCGGTGCGACAGTTCGCTGACGCCGTCGTCGCGCACCGCGATGTGCTGAATGAACCGATAGCTCGCCAAGTCAAACGCGTCCTCTTCCTCGGCAGCAGCTAGTTTCGGCTGCGCTGAGCGGAACTCCCCGCTTAACTCAAGCGCGCCGCGAATCGTGATATATTGATCATACTCCTCAACGGAAATGACCGGATCGAGAGAAATGGACAAAAACTCGGCGACTTCCTGTCCGCTTTGAAACCAGACCGATTCTTCGAGCGAAAAACGCAAATACGACTGCTCCAACCGGGCCTCCTCCTTCCGTCCCTTCGCCAAATGGTTTCTATGACAGTATCCATTGTATGAGCGAAAAAAGGACAGTATGATAAAAAAATCGGGCTGAGCCTTTACGATCGGCACCACCGATCACGGCAGAAGCAGTCAGCACGTCTATGCAGCAACGAAAGAGGGTATCCCGCTTTTGGGACACCCTCGTTTCGTTTAGCCGCGCAGGCGGGTAAACACCCGTTCGGCAGCGGCGATCGTATATTCAATGTCTTCATCGCTATGCGCCGTCGACAAAAACAGCCCTTCAAATTGCGACGGCGGCAAGAAAACGCCTTCGTTCGCCATCTCCCGGTAATAGGCGGCAAACAGCTCCAAATCGGACGTTTTGGCCGTCTCGTAATTGATGACCGGCTCGTTTGTGAAGAAAAAGCCAATCATCGATCCAGCGCGGTTGATCGTGTGCGGAATGCCGTACTTTTCCGCCGCCTGATGAAGACCGTCAGCAAGGCGAGCCGCCTTGCGACCAAGCTCTTCGTACACTTCCGGCGTCAATTGTCGCAGCGTTTCGTAACCGGCCGTCATGGCGAGCGGATTGCCGGACAGCGTGCCCGCTTGATAGACCGGCCCGCTCGGGGCGACAAGCTCCATGATCTCCGCTTTGCCGCCGTACGCCCCAACCGGCAGGCCGCCGCCGATCACTTTGCCGAGGCACGTCAAATCCGGCTCCACGCCGTAATACCCTTGCGCGCAATGGTAGTCGACGCGGAATCCGGTCATGACCTCATCGAAAATCAACAAAGCGCCGTATTGTTTCGTCACCTCGCGCAGCCCTTCCAAAAAGCCGGGAACGGGCGGCACGACTCCCATGTTGCCGGCGACCGGCTCGACGATCACCGCCGCAATGTCTTCGCCAAACCGCCTAAACGCATAGCGGACGCTGTCCAAATCGTTGTACGGCACCGTGATCGTATGCTGGGCGACCGCTTCCGGCACGCCCGGGCTGTCCGGCAAACCGAGCGTCGCCACGCCGGAGCCGGCTTTAATGAGCAGCGAATCGCCATGGCCATGATAGCTGCCTTCAAATTTAAGGATTTTGTTGCGTTTCGTATAGCCGCGCGCCAAACGCAAAGCGCTCATCGTCGCCTCAGTGCCGGAGTTGACCATGCGCACGACCTCGACGGACGGCACCCGCTCGATGACGAGCTTGGCGAGCTCATTTTCAAGCAGCGTCGGGGCGCCGAAGCTCGTTCCTTGCTCCGCCACCCGCTTCAACGCCTCAACGACGTGCGGATGGGCATGTCCTAAAATGAGCGGCCCCCACGACAACACATAGTCGATATATTCATTGCCGTCAATATCGTAAATTTTCGAGCCTTGGCCGCGCGCCATAAAAATCGGCGTCATCCCAACCGACTTGAAGGCGCGCACCGGGCTGTTCACTCCGCCCGGCATCAGCCGCACCGCTTCTTCATAAGCCGCTTTTGAACGATCATAGCTGCGCACGATTCCGCCCCCTTTCTATTCGGCAAGCCAACGGGCTACATCTTTCGCAAAATACGTAATGATCAGATCAGCGCCCGCCCGCTTCATTCCAGTCAGCATTTCCATCACGACCGCCTTTTCGTCAATCCAGCCGTTTTGCGCCGCCGCTTTGATCATCGAATATTCGCCGCTCACATTATAGGCGACAAGCGGCAGCGGGAACCGGTTTTTAATGTCGCGGATGATGTCCATGTAGGCGAGCGCCGGCTTCACCATCAAGAAATCAGCGCCTTCTTTGACATCCGACTCCGCTTCCCGAAACGCCTCGAGGCGGTTGGCCGGATCCATTTGGTACGTTTTCCGGTCCCCGAATTGCGGCGCGCTGTCCGCGGCTTCGCGGAACGGGCCGTAAAACGCCGACGCGTATTTGATCGCGTACGACATGATCGGCACGTTCACAAACCCGGCTTCGTCAAGCCCGCGGCGAATGGCGGCGACAAATCCGTCCATCATGTTCGACGGGGCGATGATATCAGCGCCCGCCTGCGCTTGGCTGACCGCCGTCTTGGCGAGCAGCTCAAGCGACGGGTCGTTCAGCACTTGATCGTTTTCCACGACGCCGCAATGGCCGTGGCTCGTATACTCGCACAAACACGTATCGGCGATCACGACCATTTCCGGATGCTGCGCTTTGATTTGGCGAATCGCCCGCTGAACGATTCCGGTTTCACAGTACGCCTGCGAACCGACCTCGTCTTTTTCATTGGGCACGCCAAACACCATCACCGCCCGAATGCCAAGCTTGGCGATGTCATCGATTTCTTCTGGCAGACGATCGAGCGATAAATGGTACACCCCCGGCATCGACAACACTTCGCGGCGAATGCCGCTCCCTTCCACGACAAACAGTGGATAGATGAAATCATCAACATGAAGATGCGTCTCCCGCACCATCGCCCGAATGGCGGCTGTTTGCCGCAGACGGCGATGGCGGTCAAACGGTAATGTCATGCGCGTCCCCTCCATGGAAAAATATTGTTCCATCGCTCTGATTATACCATCGGCCGTGTAATCAGTGGGACAAATCTGGACGGCGATTCCTTCCCGCTCCGCCGCGTCTTTCGTCACCGGCCCGATGCAGGCGACAGCCGTGCCGGAAAGAAGGAAGGCGGCTTCGCGGCCGAGCAGGCGGACGAGGCTGGTGACCGCTGATGGACTCATCAATGTCACGACATCGACCTTGCGCGCGCGAAGCAGCGACAAGAGCTGCTCTCGTCCGCTCGCATCTGGCACCGTCTCATACACCGTCAACTCCTCGACGACCGCGCCGGCTTCCCGCAGCATGGCCGGCAGCACAGGACGCGCCAAATCCCCCTTGACAAACAGCACCCGCGCTCCGCGGCGCAGGCGTCCAGCGAGCAACACGGCGAGCCGCTCGGCGGTGAAATCATCCGGCACGAGCGCCGGCGCCACCCCGTACTCCGCGAGCGCCGCCGCCGTTTTCCGGCCGACGGCGGCGACGTTCGGCAGCGACTGCGACGGCGAAACATAGGGAAAAAAGCAGCGGACCGCATTCGCGCTCGTAAACACAAGCCAGTCATAGTCCCCAAGCCGCGTGGCCAGCGCCGCCAGCGCATCCGGCCTCGCCGCCTCACGGATGGCAATGAGCGGAATCTCGACCGGGATGGCGCCGGCTTCCCGCAGCTTCGCGGAAAACGGCGCCGCCTGGTCCTTCGCGCGCGTCACCAGCACGGTCTTGCCGACAAGCGCGCCCATCAACCTTCCAGCCCCTTTTTCACCCGTTCGATCAGCTCCTTCGCCCCTTGTTCGCTCAAGATGGCGGCCGCCTGCCGGCCGACCGCTTCCGGATCGGCGCCGGCGACGATTTCTTTATACACTTCTTTGCCGTCCGGAGCGGCGACCAAGGCGGTCAGGCGCACCATGCCGCCATCCGTTTCGGCGTAGCCGGCAATCGGCACTTGACAGCCCCCTTCCATCTGCTGCAAAAAGGCGCGCTCCGCTCTGACCGCCCGCTCCGTCTCTTCATCGTTCAGACGGCTCAACCACTCGCGCAGCTCGCGATCATCGGCGCGGCACTCGACGGCAAGCGCCCCTTGACCGACCGCCGGCACGCATACATCGAGCGGCAAATAGTCGCTGATGACCTCATCGCTCCAGCCCATGCGCGCCAAACCGGCAGCCGCCAGCACGATGGCGTCGTACTCGCCGTTTTCCAACTTCGCCAGCCTCGTATCGATGTTGCCGCGAATCCATTTGATCGTCACATCCGGGCGGTAGGCGAGCAGCTGAGCGGAACGGCGCAGACTGCTCGTGCCGATCACCGCTCCGGCCGGCAGCTCCGCCAACGTCCGCTTTCCTTTGCTGACGAGCACATCGCGCGCGTCTTCGCGGCGCGGCACCGCGCCGATGACTAACCGATCCGGCAGCACCGCCGGCATATCTTTCATGCTGTGGACGGCCATATCAATACCGCCGACGAGCAACTCATGCTCGATCTCTTTCACAAACAGCCCCTTGCCGCCCACTTTGGAAAGGGTGACATCGAGCACGCGGTCCCCTTTCGTGACGATTTCTTTCACCTCGAACGTAAACGGCGCCCCGCGCCGCTTCAATTCGTTGATGACCCAATTCGTCTGGGTCAACGCCAGCTTGCTGCGCCGCGAGCCAACGACAATGTTCCGCATCTCGCTCCTCCTCAATCATGAGTACCAAAAATGAAATTTTGACAAACTGCCAAACAAGAAAAAGTTAACGAGCAAAAACAAAAACGAGCCGATGTTCCATAGCGCGATCGTCTTGCCTTGCATCTGCCGAACCACTCGTTTGTAAAAATAGATCGCATAAACGAGCAGAACGACAAACGAGCCGAGCACCTTCGCGTCATACCAATGAAAATGGTCGATTTGGATATACGCCCAAATGACGCCAAGGATCAATCCCAATAACAACATAGGCAAACCGAGCAAGTTTAAAACATACGACCAAAAATCAAGCCGGGACAAATCGGCCATCCGCCAAAGCCGCGCCCCCCACTTTTTCTTTTTCAACAAGCTGTATTGCAGCATATACAGCACGGAAAACAGAAACGACAACGTAAACGCCGCGTAAGCTCCAAGAGCGAGCGTAATATGAATGATCAACAGTTCGGAAACGAGCCGCTCCGCCACCGCGGGCGACTGCGAGGACGGCGCAAACGTATGAATGGCCAAAATGAAAAACGCGAGCACATTGGTAAAGAACACGATAAAATCAACGCGCAGCAGCCGATTGATGACGAGCGACAGCGTGATGAGCAGCCAAGCGTAAAAATAAAGACCTTCCGACATCGTCAAAATCGGAAAGCGCTTCGTCTCGATGATGCGGAAGGCAAACGTCAAGGTTTGCAAAAACCATACAACAGAAAGCAACCAGAAGGCGATTTCGTTCGCCTTCCGGTTTTGCTGCAAAAAATCGATAAAGTATAGAAGAATCGATACAATATAAAGCGAAATGGACAATTCATAGACAAGCGGCACGACAAATCCCACCTTACAGCTGCCATGACGGACGGGCAGCGCGGGCCGCATCAACGCCCTGCTCATCGCGCCGTTCGGCGTTCGCCTGCTGCATGTGATGGCGCTCGGCGTTCACCATGTCCTCGATGTTAAAAATTTTTGCAAACAGCTGGAGCGCTTCGTCGGCGTTCGGTCCGGCGGCGAGCTCCTTCGCCTGCAAAATCGGGTCGCGCAACAACTGATTGACGATGCTTTTCGTATGCTTGTTCAGCACTTTCCAGTCACGCTCCGACAAATGCGGCAGCTTCCGCTCTAAACTTTTCATCGTTTCTGCCTGAATGGCGAGCGCTTTCTCGCGCAAAGCGGCGATCACGGGCACGACGCCAAGCGTTTGCATCCATTGGCCAAACGCCGCGAGTTCCGCTTCGATCATCGTTTCGATGCGGGCGGCCGCTTTCTGCCGCTCCGCCACGTTCGCCGCGACGACGTCTTGCAAATCGTCGATGTCGTACAAAAAGACCGTCTCAAGCTCGGCCAACGCCGGATCCAAATCGCGAGGCACGGCGATGTCGATCATCAAGAGCGGCCGGCCTTTGCGCATTTTCTCGAGCGGCGCCATCATCTCTTTGGTCAACAGATAGCCTTTGGCCCCTGTGGAGCTGATGACAATATCGGCTTCAAGGAGCGCACACGACAGTTCGCCGAGCGGCTTCGCCTCGCCGGCCAATTGTTCGGCGAGCTGCTTCGCTTTTTCCAACGTTCGGTTGACGACCGTCACTTTGCCGACGCCGCTGCCGTGCAAGTTTTGCGCCGCCAACGTCCCCATTTTGCCAGCGCCGATAATGAGCACATGCTGATGGGCAAGGCGGCCAAAAATTTTCTTGGCCAGCTCGACCGCCGCATAGCTAACCGACACAGCATGGGCGCCGATGCCGGTTTCCGAATGAGCGCGTTTGGCAAACGTCACCGCCTGCTTAAACAAGTGGTTGAAAATCGTTCCGGTCGTGCCCCGCTCTTGAGCCAGCAAATAGCTCGTCTTCACTTGTCCTAAAATTTGCGTCTCCCCAAGCACCATCGAATCGAGTCCGGCGGCGACGCGAAATAAATGCCGGATCGCCGCTTCCCCTTCCAACGTGCGCAAATACGGGGCGATCGCCGCCACTTCGATGTCGAACCAGTCGGCTAAAAACGATTTTATATAGTAGCGGCCGGTATGCAGTTGATCAACGACCGCGTAAATTTCCGTCCGGTTGCACGTCGAAACGATGACGTTTTCAAGCACGCTCTTTTGGTTGGCGAGCTGCGCCATCGCTTCGCCGAGCTCTGCCTCGCTAAACGCCAACGTTTCGCGAATTTCTACAGGGGCGGTCTTGTAGTTGACGCTAACAGCCAAAATTTGCACGATGCCATCTCCCCTTACAGATGCGTTCCTTTCATCATTATACCACAACTGTCCATCGTTCCGTTTGAAAAAATTGTGAACATGGTAGCCAAGCTAGCGGATTGGATCCATAATGGAATCAACCGCTTTCGCAAAAATTGTGAACATGGCGGCCAAGCTATGCTAAACTGTAAACAGTTCTTCTGCTCTCAGCAGGTGCAAAAAAAGAAGAAACGGGGGCGCAGCGATGAAAAACAAAACAGCATTTTCCGGCATCTTGTTCATCGGCCTCGGGCTGTATTTTCTCGCCGGGCAGCTCGAGGCGCCAGTGTTGCGGTTATTTCAAGGCTGGCCAGCATTGCTTGCCATTTGCGGCGCATCGTTGCTCGGTCAAGCGTATTCGGCGCGCGAGCATCAGTTTATTTTTCCCGGCTTCCTGTTACTAGGCTTCGGCCTCGAATTAATGCTCCCCGCCGCGTTTCCATCGTGGCCCCGTGGCGTCAACGTCTTTTTTTTGATCATGGCCATCGCTTTTTTCGCCAGCGGCCGCAAACAAAAAAGCGGGGCTGGCTTCGGTGCGCTGTTTTTGCTTCTTTTCGCCATAGCGACGTTTTCCGGGCGCATCCAGCCGCTGTTTTCCCTTGTCCAAGCCGGCTTGTCTTCCTTCTTATCGTTTTGGCCGCTCGGGCTGGTCGCCGTCGGCGTGTATTTGTTGTGGGCAAGGCGAAAATAGCGGGGCGGCGAAGCCTAACCGGAAACAAACGGCAAAAGCGCCGCCCACACCTCCTCTTTCCCTTGGCCGGTCTCGGCGGAAAACAAAAGAAGCGGGTCGCCGTCAGCCATCCGCAACGTCTCGCGCGCGATGTTCGCGTGTTTTTGCTGTTTGCCGCGCGGCACTTTATCCGCTTTCGTCGCGACGACGATCACCGGGATCCCGTAATGCTTCAAAAACTCGTACATCATGATGTCGTCTTTCGTCGGCGGATGGCGCAAATCGACAAGAAGGACGGCGGCCCGGAGCTCCTTGCGCTTCGTAAAGTACGTCTCCATCATTTTCCCCCATTTTTGCCGCTCCTGCTTCGAGACGCGGGCAAAGCCGTAGCCAGGGACATCGACAAAATAAAACGAGTCATTCATCAAGTAAAAGTTCAACGTTTGCGTTTTTCCCGGCTTAGAGGACGTTCGCGCCAAGTTTTTCCGGTTGATCATTTTGTTGATAAACGACGATTTGCCGACGTTCGAGCGGCCGGCGAGCGCCACTTCCGGCCGCCCGCCGTCCGGATATTGCTCCGGTCTGACCGCGCTGATAATGAGTTCCGCTTTCGTGACGTTCATGGCTTCCATCCCACCAATGCGTGCGGCAGCACTTCATCAAGATGAGAGACGAGCACAAAATGGAGATCGCGCTTCACGGTGTCGGGAATATCGGCTAAATCTTTTTCATTGTCCTTCGGCAAAATGACCGTTTTCAGCCCGGCGCGATGGGCGCTTAACGTTTTCTCTTTCAGGCCGCCGATCGGAAGCACGCGGCCGCGCAGCGTGATTTCCCCGGTCATGCCGACGAAGCGGTTCACCGGTTTGCCGGTCAAGGCAGAAATGAGCGCCGTCGCGATCGTGATGCCGGCGGACGGGCCGTCTTTTGGCACCGCGCCTTCCGGAACATGGATATGGATATCGTGCGTTTCGTGAAACGCCGGATCAATGCCGAGCTCCTCGGCGCGCGAACGCACATAACTGAACGCCGCCTGCGCCGACTCTTTCATCACATCGCCGAGCTTCCCGGTTAACACGAGCTTGCCGCTTCCTTTGGCCAAGGACACTTCAATCGCGAGCGTATCGCCACCAAACGCCGTGTAGGCGAGCCCGGTCGCCACGCCGACTTGGTCTTTCGCTTCGGCCTGGCCGTAGCGGTATTTCCGTTTCCCTAAAAACTCCTCGATATTGGTTTCCGTGATCACGACCCGCTTTTTCGCCCCGGAAACGATCAGACGGGCCGCTTTCCGGCAAATGGCGGCCAGCTGCCGCTCCAGCTCCCGCACGCCGGCTTCGCGCGTGTAATGACGAATGATCGTCAGCATGGCCTCGTCACGAATTTGGAGCGCCGCCTTTTTCAAGCCGTGCGCAGCGAGCTGCTTCGGCAACAAATGCCGCTTGGCGATGTGCAGCTTTTCCACTTCCGTATAACCAGGAATGTGGATGACTTCCATCCGGTCCAACAGCGGCTGCGGAATGGTGGCCAAATGGTTGGCGGTGGCGATAAACATGACTTTCGATAGATCGTACGGTTCTTCAATGTAATGGTCGCTGAACGTATGGTTTTGCTCCGGATCGAGCACTTCCAACATGGCGGCTGACGGATCGCCGCGAAAATCGCTTGACATTTTGTCGATTTCATCAAGCAAAAAGACCGGATTGATCGTGCCGGCTTTTTTCATTCCTTGAATGATGCGGCCCGGCATCGCCCCGACGTAGGTGCGGCGATGGCCGCGAATTTCCGATTCGTCGCGGACGCCGCCAAGCGAAACGCGCACAAAACGGCGGCCGAGCGCTTTGGCGATCGAACGGGCGAGCGACGTTTTCCCGACCCCCGGCGGCCCGGCGAGGCAAAGGATCGGGCCTTTGAGCGACTGGGTGAGCTGTTTGACCGATAAAAATTCGAGCACCCGCTCTTTCACTTGCTCGAGCCCGTAGTGCTCTTCATGCAAGATGGCCTCGGCTCGTTTGATGTCATGAATGTCTTCGGTCTCTTTCGACCACGGCAAGACGATGAGCCAGTCGAGATAGTTGCGAATGACCGCGCTCTCTGCCGAAGTCGCCGGAATTTTTTCGTAGCGGTCCAGCTCTTTGAGCGCGGTTTCTTTCACATGCTCCGGCATGCCGGCCGCCTCGATTTTTTCTTTCAGCTCCTCGACCTCGCCTGTCTTCCCTTCTTTTTCCCCGAGCTCTTTTTGAATCGCCTTCATTTGTTCGCGCAAATAATATTCTTTTTGTGTCCGCTCCATCGATTGTTTGACGCGGGCGCTGATTTTTTTCTCAAGCTGAAGCACTTCTTTTTCATTGTGTAAAATTTGAATGATTCGATTGAGGCGCTCTTTGACATCGATCGTTTCCAGAATGCGCTGTTTTTCCTCCAGTTTCAGCGGCAAATGCGAAGCGATGATATCGGCCATCCGCCCCGGTTCATCGATGTCGGCGATCGAGGCGTAAATGTCGACCGACAGCCGCTTGGACAAGTTTATGTATTGCTCAAAATACTCGAGCATCGTCCGTTTGAGCGCCTCATCCTCCAAATCTTTCGCCGCCCGATCGGCAAACTTTTCGACTTTGACGGAAAAGTACGGCTCTTCGCTCACCACCTCAGTGATCAGCGCCCGGGCGACGCCTTCGACAAGCACGCGAAACGTGCCGTTTGGCAGTTTCAACAGCTGCTTGACGCGGGCGATCGTCCCCATTTTATATAAATCATCCATGTCCGGTTCGTCGACGGCCACGTCTTTTTGCGACGCCAGCAAAATCATATGGTCCTCGACCATCGCTTGCTCGAGCGCTTTCACCGACTTCTCGCGCCCGACGTCCAAATGAAGAACCATCGTCGGAAACACAAGCAACCCCCGCAACGGCAAAAGCGGGATGGCCGCCTCCTTTTTCTTTCCGTTCACGCCGAACACCTCCACATCTCACTTCTATTCGTTTATTGTATAGTACGACGGCCGGGTTTGTAAAATTTGATGAACGTTTTGCTCCTTCGGTTTGTTTTCGAGGTCAGCTATATACACTGGGTTTGTAAAATTTGATGAACGTTTTGCCGGCAAAGAAAAGCCGACTTCGGCCGCGATCCGCTCGCGCCGAAGCCGGGCAGGAGGAAAGAGCGAAGCAGGCCTTCCGCCGCTGGACCGCTTTCCTTCGCGCCCGCGGTCCGTTTCCTTCGCCTCGCGACATCAAACGAGCTTTTTCTCGGATCGGTCGAGCGCCGCCGGCAGCAACGCCGGTCCGCGGCGCAGCGCCTCTTCGCCGAACACGTGGACGAGCGCTTCCTCCAAGCGGCGAACGGCAATGAGGTGGATGCCGTCGATTTCCGCTAGCAACGATTGCCGGTTTTCTAGGGGAATGATCACTTTCTTCGCTCCTGCCTGTTTCGCCGCTTTCACTTTGGCAAAGACGCCGCCCACCGGCTTCACAAAGCCGCGAATGCTGATTTCTCCAGTCATGGCGACGGTATGGTCGACCGGTAATTGGTAAATGGCAGAATATATACCAACGGCGATCGCCAATCCGGCCGAAGGGCCGTCAACCGGCACGCCGCCCGGAAAATTGACGTGAATGTCGTAACGATCCGCCGGCACGCCCATCGCCCGCAGCACGGTGATCACGTTTTCCGCCGAACCGCGCGCCATACTTTTGCGTCGCACCGATTTTTCCGCGCTGCCGATGCTTTCTTCCTCGACAATGCCGGTGACGTTGACCGATCCTTTTCCTTTTGCCGGCAAGGCGGTCACTTCAATCTCAAGAAGCGCGCCAGTGTTTGGGCCATACACCGCCAAGCCGTTCACCACACCGACGGCCGGAGCGGACGCAATTTTCTTTTCGTAGCGCGGCGCCATTTGGCTCGCTTGGATCACCCATTCAATGTCTTTGTCTACAATGTGGTCGCGGTTCTCGGTGATCGCTAGCCCAGCGGCAATTTGCATCATGTTGACGGCTTCCCGGCCGTTGCGGGCGTAGGCGGCTAAAAGACGAATGCCGCTTTCTGACACGTTCAAGCGAATTTTTTCTGCCGCTTTTTTCGCGATCAGAGCGATCTCGTCTTGATCGAGTTCGCGGAAAAACACTTCCAAACAGCGGGAGCGAATGGCCGGAGGAATTTCGTTCGGCGTGCGCGTCGTCGCCCCGACGAGGCGGAAGTCAGCCGGCAGCCCGTTTTGAAAAATGTCGTGAATGTGGCTTGGGATTTGCGGATTTTCTTTGCTGTAATAGGCGCTCTCAAAAAACACTTTCCGGTCTTCCAGCACTTTGAGCAGCTTGTTCATTTGAATCGGATGAAGCTCGCCGATCTCGTCGATGAACAATACGCCGCCGTGGGCGTTCGTCACCGCCCCTTGCTTTGGCTGGGGGATGCCGGCTTGCCCCATCGCCCCGGCCCCTTGATAGATCGGGTCGTGCACCGAGCCGATGAGCGGGTCAGCGATGCCGCGCTCGTCAAAACGCGCCGTCGTCGCGTCAAGCTCAACGAACACCGCATTTTTCTGAAACGGGGAGAGCGGATTTTTTTTCGCTTCTTCCAAAACGAGCCGAGCCGCGGCCGTCTTGCCGACGCCAGGGGGACCGTAAATGATGACATGCTGCGGATTCGGCCCGCATAAAGCCGCCTTTAACGCCTTGATGCCATCTTCTTGGCCGACGATGTCATCAAAACGTTTCGGCCGCACTTTTTCTGCCAGCGGCTCGGTGAGCGAAATCGAACGCAGCTTGCGGAGCTGTTCCATCTCTTTGCGCGACTCTTTGTCAATCGAAACTTTTTGCACGCGCTGTCCTTTGAGCAAATTCCAAAAGTAAAGGCCGATGATGACCCCGAAAAACAGCTGAATAAGAAGCACGATGTTCGTCCAGTCCATGCCCCGATATCCTCCTGCCTCTAATAGTATGTCGTATGATAGTATCTCCGGGAACGGACGGGAATAAACAAAAAAGCGCCGGCCGGCGCCTAGGGCATGGGGGCAAAAAAAGAAACCGCCGGAAAAAGGCGGTTTCTCCATCAAGCCGATGTTTTCCGTTCTTGCTCGATGACGGTGCCGTCATGGCGGATGAGCGTCGGCGGTTTCGTGCCGCGCACCGTGTCAACGGTGATGATGCATTTTTGCACGTCTTCGCGCGACGGCAACTCAAACATCACATCGAGCATAATCCCTTCGATGATCGAGCGCAGACCGCGCGCCCCCGTTTTCCGCTCAATCGCTTTTTTCGCGATTTCGCGGAGCGCCGCTTCCTCAAACTCGAGCTCTACGCCATCAAGCTCCAGCATTTTTTGGTATTGCTTGACAATGGCGTTTTTCGGTTTCGTCAAAATGTCAATCAGCGCTTGTTCATCGAGCGGCTCGAGCGTCGTAATGACCGGCAGGCGGCCGATGAACTCCGGAATGAGCCCAAACTTGAGCAAGTCTTCCGGCAGCACTTTCGACAACAAGTTTTTCTCATCGACGTCAGCCTGGTTCATTTCCGCGCCAAACCCGATCACTTTTTTGCCGAGGCGGCGCTTGATGATCGGCTCGATGCCGTCAAACGCTCCGCCGCAAATGAACAAAATGTTCGTCGTGTCGATTTGGATGAACTCTTGATGCGGATGTTTCCGGCCGCCCTGCGGCGGAACGCTGGCGATCGTGCCTTCTAAAATTTTCAACAGCGCCTGCTGCACCCCTTCGCCCGAAACGTCGCGAGTGATGGAAGGGTTTTCCGATTTGCGGGCGATTTTATCGATTTCGTCGATGTAAATAATGCCTTTTTCGGCCCGTTCGACGTCGTAGTCAGCCGCTTGGATGAGCTTTAACAAAATGTTTTCGACGTCCTCGCCGACGTAGCCAGCTTCCGTGAGCGACGTCGCGTCAGCGATGGCAAACGGCACGTTCAAAATGCGCGCCAACGTTTGTGCCAACAGCGTTTTCCCGCTCCCTGTCGGCCCGATCATCAAAATGTTGCTTTTCGACAGCTCGACATCGTCGATTTTGCTGCCGGAATTGATGCGTTTGTAATGGTTGTAGACGGCGACGGCAAGCGATTTTTTCGCTTCGTCTTGCCCGATGACGTATTCATCTAAAATTTCCCGGATTTCCAGCGGTTTTGGCACATCTTTAAACTCAAATTCTTCCTCGTTGCCGAGCTCCTCTTCGACGATTTCCGTGCATAGCTCGATGCACTCGTCGCAAATGTAAACGCCCGGACCGGCGACCAGCTTGCGCACTTGGTCTTGCGTTTTGCCGCAAAACGAGCATTTTAACTGCCCTTTTTCATCATTAAATTTAAACATGTCATTCACCCCTTGCTAACGAAATCGCGCCTGCGTATGTATCTATTTCCGCTGCTCTTTGATGTCCAAAGCGTATGTATCCGCTATTTTACCATAAGTGTTTGCGAAAAAGCGAATGAAAAAACTGCAATCCGTTAGAAAAGTTTGAAAATTGCCGTTCAGACGCTATGCAGGAGATAAAGAACAAGGCACGAACGTCTCGCGCCTTGTTCTTTGCTTACCACTATTATTATGCCGCAACCTTGCTGTGCTCCACAAGAAAATCGACCGTTTTCCGCCATTTTAAGTCTTCTTTGACGCCATCGAGACTACCGAGCAGCTCTTTTAACTTGTCAACGCTTAAGTTGTACGCTTCCGCCATTTTGTTGAGCTCCTCGTTCACCTCTTCGTCGGTCACGTCGATGTTTTCCGCCTTGGCGATCGCCTCAAGCGTCAGCGCCGCGCGCACCCGTTTTTCAGCGTCTTCTTTCATTTGTTCCCGCAGCGCCGCCTCGTCTTGGCCGGAGAACTGATAATACAGCTGCAAGTTCAGCCCTTGCATTTGCAGGCGCTGATCAAATTCGCGAAGCATTCGGTCCGTTTCGTTTTTGATCATGACTTCGGGAACATCGATTTCGGCATTGGCCGCCGCTTTTTCGACGACCGCGTTGCGCAGCGCGGTTTCCGCTTCATTCTTTTTCGCTTCTTCGAGCCGGGCGCGGATTTTCGCCTTCAGTTCGTCGAGCGTTTCCACTTCGTCATCGACGTCTTTAGCGAACTCATCATCCAACGCCGGCAGCTGTTTCGCTTTCACTTCGTGCACGTTTACTTTGAACGTCGCCGGTTTGCCGGCCAGCTGTTCGGCATGATACTCTTCCGGGAACGTCACTTGAATTTCTTTTTCCTCGCCTGCTTTCATGCCGATGAGCTGCTCTTCAAATCCAGGAATGAACGTGCCTGAGCCGATTTCTAAGGAATAGTTTTCCGCCTTGCCGCCTTCAAACGGCTCGCCATCGACAAATCCTTCAAAGTCGATCACAACCGTATCGCCGTTTTCCACGGTTCCGTCTTCTTTGACGACCAGTTCGGCATAGTTTTCTTGCAGACGTTTCAGCTCATTGTCGACATCTTCATCCGTGACTGTTGCATCGATAGTTTCGATTTCAAGCCCTTTGTATTGACCGAGCTTCACTTCCGGTTTGACGGTCACTTTCGCTTTAAAAATCAAACTTTTACCTTTTTCCATTTGCTCGATGTCGATTTCCGGCAAGGATACCGGTTCAATGCCCGCTTCTTCGACCGCTTTCGCATACGCTTCCGGAAGCAAAATGTCGAGCGCGTCTTGGTAAAGCGCCTCGACGCCAAACCGCTTTTCGAACAGAACGCGCGGCACTTTTCCTTTGCGGAAGCCCGGAAGCGTAATATTTTTCACCACTTTTTTAAACGCGGCGTCCAAGCCTTTGTTTACTTGCTCGGCATCGACCTCGACGGTCAGCACCCCTTCATGGCCTTCAAGCTTTTCCCATTTGACAGACATACTGTTCCCTCCACCTCAAATCGTTGCTTGGGATCATGGTGCAATTCGGTTGCCCATTATCCTCTTATGTTGTCACCGTATGTAGCCTTGTTATGCGAAAACAGATACATAGCACAGCCATTATATTATAACATACGAACGCCATGTTTCAACATTGAACCGACCGTTACAGAAAGGAAAGTTTCTCTATTTCGTGCAGCTGTCTGCAAAGCTTCGCCATTTCTTCCGCTTCGACGCCATAGCGAGCGGCCAACGCCGCCGCATCGGCATCAAAGCCTTGAAACCGGCGCGCCAGAAAGTGAAGGGCGGCGAGCCACAGGTCGGCGTCTTCCGGCTCCGGAGGAAACGGATAGAGGATGTACGCGTAGCGAAGCCAAATTTCCGCCGCTGTCTCATACAAGCTCGGACTTTCCGGAGCGAGCTGTTGTTCAAGCCGGCTGAGCAGCGCGGACGCGAACGCCGTCTCCGTCTGTTCGTCCAATGCGGCGGGAACGACCTCCAGGCGGCGGCCTAATTTTTCCACTGTCACCGGTTCATGAATTCGCTTTTCTGTCAACAAGCGAAGGAGCATCGTTTTGGCCATCGGGCTTTTCTCGGCCGCGCCCAAATATTGCTTGAGCAGCGGAAGAACCGGGGTGATATCTTCTTTTTCCAGCTGCTTGATGATGTGCAGCTGTTCGGCAATGTCGCCGGACTCGAGCAGCCGTGTCACCCGTTTCCATTCTGCGGACGGAAGCGCACGAGCGTTCATTTTTTCGCTAAACCGAAGCAGGTGGTGAAGCTGTTCGCGCACCGGTGCGGAAAGCGGAAAGCGGTGCAAGGCGGTGCGGATCGCGTCCTCCGCCTCGCGGTATCGGTTCGTCTGCAACAAAACCGCCACATACATTTGCAGCAGCTCACTGTTGCCCGGCTGTTCATCAAGCAACGCAGCCAAGCGCCATTGCGCCTCATCGTACTCCCCGAGCTCATAGCAACAAACCGCCAAGGCGAGCCGAACAGGAACGCTCGCATCGCCAAGCTCTTCGGCAGCGCGCAAAAAACGGAGCGCCTCGTTGTACCGCTTGGCCTCTAGGGCGGCAAACGCCTTTTCCACGAGCCGTTCTTTCGTCTGTGGAAACAAAATGATTTTTCCTTTCGGTTTGTCCATCTTCGCCCGCTCCTCACTGACATTTACTATCAGTGTAGCAAGTTTCCGGCGGCGGCACAAGCGCAGCGGCCGCCGCGGAGGCTGATGGCGAAGCGAGCGGCATGACGAACAACGGGAAAAACGCCCAACCCGGTGGGAGCGGTTCCCGCCGAGTTGGGCGCTAGGCGCTCATGGCCGCGGATGGTGCGTTTCTTCGTAAGCGGCAATATACGGCTCATACAGAAACGTTAAGTCAATTTCGTCCCACCCTTTTAGAAGCAGCTGTTTTCGGTACGGATCGATGGCAAACGAGCGCGAAAACCCTTCGTCGTCAACCACTCGCTGCTCCTCAAGCGACACGGTCAATTCGTAATCAGCGCGCTCGCTTTGTTTCAACAAGTAGCGAACATCTTCCGGAGCGAGGCGGATCGGCAACAATCCGTTTTTCAAGCAATTGTTGTAAAAAATATCGGCAAACGATGGGGCAATGATGACGCGAAATCCGTAGTCTTGCAGCGCCCACGGGGCATGTTCGCGCGACGAGCCGCAGCCGAAGTTTTCCCCGGCCACAAGAATCGTCGCCCCCGCGTTTTCCGGCCGGTTGAGCTCAAACGCTGGATTGGGCGTGCCGTCGCTCAAATAGCGCCAGTCGTAAAATAAAAACTGGCCAAATCCGGTGCGCTCAATTCGTTTTAAAAATTGTTTTGGAATGATTTGGTCCGTGTCGATGTTCGCCCGGTCGATGCCGGCCAATTTTCCGCGGTGGATCGTAAACGGCTTCATCGCTTCTTCCCTCCTGTTCGTCCCTATCGGTCTCGTCCGCTGACGTTCGCTTTCAGCGGATGGCGCGCCGCCGGTTTCCCGGCAAGATAGCGGGATCGGTCCTGTCCGCTCATGTTCGCGTTAATGGAGCCGTCGCGGGATTGATCCGCAAACAACGAGCGGGCCCTGTCCGCTCAAGTTCGCGTTCAACCGCCGCCTCTTTGGCGGCGAGGGACGAGCGACCAGGGCGGCGGACCAACTGTCAAGTCACCCCCAACCAAGCCGTCGGCCATCGTCCCTCGTTCGCTCCCCGCCAGCGAACGGTCAGCGGACCGGTTCGGCCTCTAGCTGGCGCACATCGACAAAATGTCCGTAGATGGCGGCGGCAGCGGCCATCGCCGGGCTGACGAGATGCGTGCGCGCTCCTTTTCCTTGCCGCCCTTCAAAGTTGCGGTTTGACGTGGACGCGCAATGTTCGCCTTCGGGGATGATGTCCGGGTTCATGCCCAAACAGGCGCTGCAGCCGGAGTCGCGCCATTCAAAACCGGCGTCAAGGAAAATTTGCGCCAACCCTTCCGCTTCAGCTTGTTTTTTTACTTGCTGCGATCCGGGCACCACGAGCGCCCGTACGCCTGGGGCTACTTTTTTGCCTTTGACGATGCTCGCCGCCGCGCGCAAATCGCTAAGGCGCGAGTTCGTACATGAACCGATGAAGACGTGCTGCACCGGAATATCCGTAATCGGCGTGCCCGGTTTGAGCCCCATATACTCCAGCGCCCGCCGCACCGCGTTTTGCTCTGTTTGGCTTTCAAACTGCTCGGGATGCGGCACGACACCGTCGACCGCTGTGCTCATCGCCGGGTTCGTGCCCCACGTCACCATCGGGGCGATCGTCGAGGCATCGATGTCAATCGTTCGGTCGTATTCCGCCCCTTCATCGGTGGCCAGCACCCGCCATCGCTCCACGGCCTTGTCAAACTCCTCACCTTTTGGCGCATATTTGCGGCCGCGCAAATAGGCAAACGTCGTTTCATCCGGGCTGATGAGTCCAGCCCGGGCCCCCGCTTCGATCGACATGTTGCAAATCGTCATCCGCTCCTCCATCGACATGCGTCGGATCGCTTCGCCGGTGAATTCGATAATATAGCCGGTGCCGACGCCGACGCCATAGCGGCCGATGATGGCCAAAATGACGTCTTTCGCCGTCACCCCTTTGCCAAGGCGACCGTTGATGCGGATTTGCAGCGTTTTCGGCTTATGCTGCCAAAGCGTTTGCGTCGCCAGCACGTGTTCGACTTCGCTCGTGCCGATGCCAAACGCCAAGGCGCCAAACGCCCCGTGCGTTGAAGTGTGGCTGTCGCCGCAGACGATCGTTTTTCCCGGCTGAGTCAAGCCGAGCTCGGGGCCGATGACGTGAACGATCCCTTGTTCTTCGCTATGCAAATCGGCGAGCGGAATCCCGAATTCGCGGCAGTTGCGCTCCAAGGCGGCAATTTGGTTGCGCGCCACTTCGTCGGTGATCACCAATCGATTCACGGTCGGCACGTTATGGTCCATCGTCGCAAACGTCAAGTCCGGCCGCCGCACCGTCCGCCCTTTTTGCCGCAACCCTTCAAACGCTTGCGGCGAGGTCACTTCATGGACTAAATGCAAATCAATGTACAATAAATCCGGTTTGCCTTCCTCACGATAGACGACGTGGGCTTCCCAAATTTTATCAATGATCGTTTTCGGCTTCATTGGCTTTCACCTCGCACGTCTTAGGCGTAAACGGTCATAATTTGCGCGATCGCGGTATAGTCGAGTACCGCTGTTTTGATCTCCTCGACCATTTCGTCCGTCGCTACGACACGGCCGCCGCTTGGCGCCAAGTCGGCGGTGCGCAAGCCCGCCGCGAGCGCCTGATGGACCGCCTGTTCGATCGCTTCCGCCTCGGTGGCCAGCCCGAACGACAAGCGCAGCATCATCGCAGCGGACAAAATCGCGGCGATCGGATTGGCTTTGTTCATGCCAGCGATATCCGGCGCCGACCCGTGCACCGGTTCATACAAGCTCGGCCCGGAAGCGGATAAGCTGGCGGACGGCAACATGCCGAGCGAACCGGACAGCATCGAAGCCTCATCGCTTAAAATATCGCCAAACATGTTTTCCGTGACGATCACATCAAACTGCTTGGGCGCGCGGATGATCTGCATCGCCGCATTGTCGACCAACATATGCTCAAGCTCAACGTCCGGGAATTGTTTGGCCACCTCCTCGGCCACTTCCCGCCATAACCGGCTTGAGGACAGGACGTTCGCCTTGTCGACCGACGTCACTTTTTTCTTCCGGTCGCGCGCTAAGGTAAACGCCATGCGCACGATCCGTTCGATCTCTTCCTTTTTATATAAGAGCGTGTCAACCGCTTTTTCTTCGCCGTTTTCGACGACGCGGCCGCTCGGTTGGCCGAAGTAGATGCCGCCGGTCAGCTCGCGAACGATGACGAAATCGACTCCTTGGACGAGGTTGGGTTTTAACGGCGAAGCGGAAGCCAAGCAATCATAACAAACGACCGGCCGCAAGTTGGCATACAAGTCGAGCTGCTTGCGAATGGCGAGCAATCCTTTTTCCGGGCGCAGATGCGGAGGGTTGCCATCCCATTTCGGACCGCCGACCGCCCCAAGCAGCACCGCGTCGCTTTCCCGGCAAAGGCGAAGCGTTTCCTCAGGGAGCGGCGTCCCTGCTTCATCGATCGCCGCCCCGCCGATCCATCCATATTCGAACGTAAATTCATGGCCAAAGCGAACTCCGACCGCTTTCAACACTTCGACCGCCCCGGCCGTCACTTCTTGGCCGATGCCATCGCCCGGCAAGACGGCAATCCGATAGTTTCCCATTTATGAACCCCTCCTGTTTCACGTTGTGGCGACTTTCTCGTTTTCTCCTCGCATCGCTTCGATCATCACCGCGCGGTTCATCGCGTGAATGTACGCTTTCGCCGAAGCTTCCAGCACGTCTTGCGCGGTGCCGCGCCCGCTCGTTTCCACATCGTTGACGCGCACTTTGACGAACACTTGCGCCAACGCGTCGCGGCCGCCGCCAACCGATTCGATCCGGTAATCTAGCAGCGTCACCGCTGTTTGGAAACAGCGCTCCAACGTGTTGTACAGCGCCTCGACGCTGCCGGCGCCGGTCGCCGCCTCTTGGATTTCGTTTCCTTTCCCGTCTTTCAGCACAACGACCGCTGTCGGAATCTGATTCGTTCCGTATTGCACTTGAATGGAAGACAATTGATAAAATTCATTGAAGTGGTCGAACTTTTCCTCGAAAATGAGGGCGACCAAATCGTCATCGGTAATGTCTTTCTTTTTGTCAGCGAGCTCTTTAAAGCGAACAAACAACTGATTGATTTCCTCTTCGGACAACGTGTAGCCGAGTTCCTCGACGCGGTTGCGGAGCGCATGGCGGCCGGAATGTTTGCCGAGCACCATCGAGTTCGACGGCACGCCAACAAGCTCCGGCGAAATGATTTCGTACGTCGTTTTTTCTTTTAAGACGCCGTCTTGATGGATGCCCGATTCATGCGCAAACGCGTTTTTGCCGACGACCGCTTTGTTCGGCGGAACGACCACACCGGTCAGCTTGCTGACAAGATTGCTTGTGCGCTTAATTTCCTGCAAGTTGAGGCGCGTTTCCACCTGATAGTAGTCTTTGCGGATGTGAAGAGCGACGGCGATTTCCTCGAGCGCCGCATTGCCGGCCCGTTCGCCGATGCCGTTGATCGTACACTCGACTTGCGTCGCCCCGTGTTCAATGGCCGCCAGCGAATTCACGACCGCCATGCCCAAGTCATCATGACAATGAGCGGAGAGTGATACTTTTTCAATATTCGGAACATTGTTTCGTAAATAGAGGAAAATCTCCCCGTATTCTTTCGGCGTAATATAGCCGACCGTATCGGGAATGTTGATGACCGAGGCGCCCGCTTTAATGACCTCGGCGACGATTTTCGCTAAAAACGGCCGTTCGCTTCGGCACGCGTCTTCCGCCGACCATTGGACGATCGGGAAAAAGCGTTTGGCGTATTTCACCGCTTCCACCGCCGCCTCGATCACTTGTTCCGGCGTCATCCGCAATTTATGCACCATATGGATCGGCGAGGTGGCGATGAATAGGTGCAGCCGCGGTTCGGCGCCGCCTTTTAACGCCTCCCACGCTGCATCGATGTCGCTTCGGACCGAGCGCGACAGCCCGGTGACCGAGCACGTTCTCACCGTTTCCGCGATTTGTTTGACCGCCGCAAAATCGCCTTTCGATGAGGCGGGAAAGCCCGCCTCGATGATGTCCACCCGCAGCCGTTCAAGCTGGCGGGCAATTTCCAATTTTTCTTGCAAATTTAAATTCACGCCAGCCGATTGTTCCCCGTCACGCAATGTGGTGTCAAAAAACTTAATGTTTCGCACCTGACCCCACCGCCTCCACTTGTTTTGCTTTCACAAACGGCATCATGCTTCGCAGTTCGCGTCCGACGATTTCGATCAAATGCTCGTTTTCGCGCCGGTTGATGGCGTTGAACTCCGGACGGTTCGCTTGGTTTTCCAAAATCCAGCTCTTCGCGAATTTGCCGGTTTGAATGTCATCGAGCACTTTTTTCATTTCCGCTTTCACCGCATCATTAATAATGCGCGGTCCCGTGATGAAATCCCCCCATTGCGCCGTATCGGAAATCGAATACCGCATCCACGACAGCCCACCCTCATACAAGAGGTCAACGATCAGCTTCATTTCGTGCAAACATTCAAAATACGCGACTTCCGGTTGATACCCGGCTTCCACAAGCGTCTCAAACCCCGCTTTAATGAGCGCGGTCAACCCGCCGCAAAGCACCGCCTGTTCCCCGAACAAGTCCGTTTCCGTTTCTTCTTTGAACGTCGTCTCCAGCACTCCCGCCCGAGCGGCGCCAATCGCTTTCGCGTAGGCGAGCGCCGTTTCTTTGGCGTGTCCGGTCACATCTTGATAGACGGCGATGAGCGCCGGCACGCCCGCTCCTTCGGCATACGTGCGCCGCACGAGATGGCCTGGGCCTTTCGGCGCAACCAAGAAGACGTCAACATGATTCGGCGGGACGATTTGGCTGAAATGGATGTTAAAGCCGTGCGCGAAGACAAGCGCGTTGCCCGGCTCGAGCACCGGCTCGATTTCCTCTTTGTACACGGCCGGCTGCTTCTCATCCGGCAGCAGCACCATGACGAGATCCGCCTGTTTCGCCGCTTCGCGGACTGAATACACCTCAAATCCGTCTTGTTCTGCCTGCTCCCATGATTTTCCTTTCCGCAGTCCGACGATGACGCGGACGCCGCTGTCGCGCAAGTTTTGCGCATGCGCGTGGCCTTGCGAGCCGTAACCGATGATCGCGACCGTTTTCCCTTGCAGGTATTGTTCGTTTGCATCTCCGTTATAGTAGACTTTTGCCATGATTACCCTCTCCTTTGTTTTGTAGTTTGACTCCCTACGCTTGACCGCCGCTTGTTTGGCGGTTCCGTGAAGCGATCAGCACGGTTTTGTTATGATAGCTGTTAAATCATGAACACCGTTTTTGGCTGCGCGTTGAAAGAACAAGCGCTGGCGTTGGCGAACAAGATTTAAATAATGAACGCCGTTTTCTGATGCGCCGCCGTTTTTTGCGCCCCGCGGGTGAACGCGGTCGTTCCCGTGCGCGCCACTTCTTTGATGCCATAGGGGCGGAGCAATTCAATCAGCGCTTCGACTTTGTCCGGCTCGCCGGTCACTTGAATGACGAGGCTGTCTTTGCTGACGTCGACGATCGAGGCGCGAAACGGCTCGATGAGCGTGTAAATTTCTTGGCGGACCGAAGGCGGAGCCGACACTTTAATGAGCGCCAGCTCGCGGGCGACGATCGCTTGGTCGGTGATGTCATTGACTTTCAACACATCGATCTGCTTGTTCAGCTGCTTGATGATTTGTTCCGCGGTCCGTTCGTCGTCGACATTGACGACAAATGTCATCCGCGAAATCCCCTCGATTTCTGTATGGCCGACCGTGATGCTCTCGATGTTATAATGCCGCTTCGTAAACAGCCCGGTGATGCGGTTTAAGACGCCAGGGCGATTGTTGACGGTCATTGTGATGATTCTTCGCATGCTTTCACCCCCACCATTTGATGAAGCCCTTTACCGGGCGCGACCATCGGATAGACGTTCTCGTCGGCGCGGACATGGAAGTCAAGCAGCACCGGACCGTTGATGGCAAACGCCTGTTTTAACACGTCGGCCGCTTCCGCCTCGGTCTTCGCCCGCAGCCCCAGCATGCCGTACGCTTCAGCAAGCTTGACGAAATCCGGCTGGTTCGGAATGAGGGAATGGGAGTACCGTTTGTCATAAAACAGCTCCTGCCATTGCCGCACCATGCCGAGCGCCTGGTTGTTGACGATGACGATTTTGATCGGCAGCTGCAACTCTTGAATGACCGACAGCTCTTGGAACGTCATTTGGAAGCCGCCGTCGCCGACGATCGACACGACCGTGGCGCTCCGGTCGGCAAGCTGGGCACCGATCGCCGCCGGAAGGCCGAACCCCATCGTGCCGAGCCCCCCGGACGTCACCCACCGATGCGGCCGGTTGAATTTGTAATATTGCGCCGCCCACATTTGATGCTGGCCGACGTCTGTTGTCACGATCGCCTCGCCGTTTGTCATTTCATAGATCATCTCGATCAGTTTTTGCGGTTTGATCGTCCCGGCTTCCGGTTCGTAATAAAGCGGAAAGCGCCTCTTCCATTCATCAAGCTGGGCAAGCCACGCCGCATTGTCCGCCGGCTTGCCTTGCTGGGCGATCAGCTCTTGCAAGGCGGCTTTCGCATCGCTGACGATCGGAATCTTCGTCGGCACGTTTTTGCCGATCTCCGCCGGGTCGATATCAATATGGGCGACTGTCGCCTTTGGCGCAAAATCGTTTAAATTGCCGGTGACGCGGTCATCGAAGCGGGCGCCGATGTTGATGAGCAAATCGCATTCGTACAGCGCCATATTCGCCGTATACGTCCCATGCATGCCGGCCATGCCGAGGAAAAGCGGATGATCGGCCGGGAAGCCGCCGAGACCAAGGAGCGTATGAACGACCGGAATCCGCTGCTGTTCTGCATACTGGCGCAGCTCATCGGCCGCGTTGGCGTGCAGGACGCCGGCGCCGGCTAAAATGACCGGCCGCTTTGATTGGCTGACCGCCTCGACGAGCCGCCGGATTTGCCAATGGTTCGGCTGTGTCGTCGGCTGGTAGCCAGGCAAATGAACGTCTTGATCATAATCAAACTCCCCTTCCGCGATCGTAATGTCCTTCGGGATATCGATCAGCACCGGTCCCGGCCGCCCGGTCGTCGCAATGTGAAATGCCTCTTTGATGATCCTAGGCAGCTCGCTGATGTCGCGCACTTGGTAGTTGTGCTTGGTGATTGGCATCGTGATGCCGACAACGTCCGCCTCTTGAAACGCATCCGAGCCGATGACGCTCGTCGCCACTTGCCCGGTAAAGATGACGAGCGGCAACGAATCCATCATCGCGTCGGTCAATCCGGTGACGAGGTTGGTCGCCCCCGGTCCGGAAGTGGCGATGACAACCCCCGGTTTCCCCGAAATGCGCGCGTATCCTTCCGCCGCATGAATCGCCCCTTGTTCATGACGGGTCAACACGTGAAACACGCCGGCCTTATACAGCTCATCATAGAGCGGGAGCACCGCCCCGCCCGGATAGCCGAAAATGACTTCGACTCCCTCCGCTTTCAACGCCTCAATCAACATCAATGACCCGTTCAGCTTCATTTTCGTCTTCGCTTTTTCCTGTTCCTCGACGTTCATCCTCGTCATTCTCGTTCCTCCCCCATCGTTTGTCCTCCATAAGAAAAAACCTTTTCACCCGCCAAGGCTGACTTCAGCCAGCCAAAGGGGCGAAAAGGTTTCCTTTCCGCGGTACCACCCTTCTTCACGGCCATGATGGCCGCCTCAGGAGCAACCAAACCCGCTTGGTTGCTCGTTTTGGTAACGAGTGAAGCGCGCGTCTTCACTCGTCCAGCCCTACTCACCGTCCGGCGTTCAGGCTGGCGCTCAGAGGTGAGTTCATCAAGCGGCAACATCACCGGTTCTCAGCTCCCCCGGCTCTCTGTGGATGTTGACCCCGCTGATTACTTGTCCTCGTCAACGCTTTTCCCTATGCAATTGTCATCTCAGCCGACGTTGGCGTTGGTCGGATACACTTTGATTCCTTCGGCAACAACGCGGCGGCGGAATTCTTCCAGCAGCCGCTTGGTGTGCGGCCCCGGCGTGCCATCGCCGATCGTCC
Source organism: Geobacillus sp. B4113_201601 (assembly GCF_001587475.1). Lineage (NCBI taxonomy): Bacteria > Bacillati > Bacillota > Bacilli > Caryophanales > Anoxybacillaceae > Geobacillus > Geobacillus sp. B4113_201601. The sequence continues at coordinate 210,794 of NZ_LQYX01000074.1, read as the reverse complement.
GGCCGTCGACT
>NZ_LQYX01000074.1:151955-210766 GCF_001587475.1 Geobacillus sp. B4113_201601 | reverse complement strand
AAATGACTTCGGCCGCCGTTCCGGTTAAAAATACTTCATCGGCGACATACACATCATGGCGGGTAAACGGCTCCTCTTTCACCGTATAGCCGAGATCCGCGGCGATTTCGATGATCGCTTGGCGCGTGATGCCTTCAAGCGCCCCGACATACCCAGGCGGCGTGTAAATGACGCCGTTTTTGATGATGAATACGTTGTCCCCCGAACCTTCGGCGACATAGCCTTGATCGTTTAAAATGAGCGCTTCGCTCACATTCGCCAGATGAGCCTCAATTTTGACTAGCACATTGTTTAAATAGTTGAGCGATTTGACTTTCGGGCTCAGCACATCGGAGCGGTTGCGGCGCGTCGCCACCGTCACCACTTCGATTCCCGTTTCATATAAATGCTTCGGGAAGAGCGCGAGCGGCTCGACGATAATGACGACCTGCGGCATTTTGCACTTGTACGGATCCAAGCCTAAGTCGCCGATCCCGCGCGAGACGACTAAGCGAATGTACGCATCTTGACAGCCGTTGCGGCGGATCGTTTCGAGCACGTGGCCAATCATTTCGTCCTTTGTATAAGGGATGTCAAGCAAAATCGATTTCGCCGAATGGTATAGCCGATCGATATGCTCTTCGAGACGAAAGACGTTGCCGCTGTAGACGCGGATGCCTTCAAACACCCCGTCGCCGTACAAAAACCCATGATCATAGACCGAAATTTTGGCGTTTTCTTTTGTGACAAATTCGCCGTTTAAAAAGATCCATTGTTCTCCCACTTCGGTTCCCCTCTTCCTTGATCAGTCCGCCGTTCGCTCGCAACGGCCCGATCGTCCTATGGTGTCGTTTCCCTTGTTTGAAAATTATAATAATGCCAAACCTCGCGGCCGTCAATAACGTTTTTTGAAAATTTCGATTGGTCGAACTATTTGTATGCGCTTACATTGTGATAGAATCAAGGGTTTGTCGATTGAAAAATTTTTTCTCCTTCTCTGCTCAACCGCGCTCGGCGCGCAAAAAAAGAGAGGTCCGCCACTCGAACCTCTCTTTCCCCGCGGAACGGCGTAGTTCAGCGCCGCTCCTCATCCCGTGTTGCGAAACCTCTCAATGAAAACGCGCGATCTTGCAAGCTCCGTGTGTTTCGAAAAACCCCGCTCTGCTTACGCCGCGAAAAAGCCGGTCATGAACGAAGCAGACGGCTTTCAGCGCCTGCAAAAATAGCGGCGAAAAGCAGACCAGACGGCTTTAACCACTTGGAAAAATAGCGGCCAAGGAGCGGCTGGCTTTAACCACTTGGAAAAATAGCGGCCAAGGAGCGGGCGACCGGCTTTAACCGCTTGCGAAAATAGCGGTGAAAAGCAGACCAGACGGCTCCGTCACGTCTGTTCGCGAAGCTTCTTCAAACGACATTTTTCGACTATCGGTCGCGTCATGTCCGTTCAAGCGAAACAGTTCGTTCCATTTCCGCGATCGGCCGCCCGCTGACATCATAAAACTGCACGTGAGCCCGTCCACCGTCGATCGAAAGCACCGCATATGTCTTTTCCGTTCTTCCCCGCGGCAGCGCAATGCTGCCGGGATTGATGAACAGGCGGCCGCCCATCTTCTCCACCCCGGCGAGATGGGAATGCCCGAAGCAGATGACGTCCGCCCCTGCTTCCTCGGCCCGATCGCTTAAGCGCGACAACGACGTTTTCACGCCGTATAAATGGCCGTGGGTGATCAAAAAACGGATGCCGGCCGCCTCCACCATGCGCTCATTCGGAAACGCTGCCCAGTCGCAATTGCCGCGCACGACGGCAAATGGGGCGATTTCTTCCGCTTCGGCCGCTAGTTCGGAATCACCGCAATGGATGAACATATCCGCTTCGTGGCGATGGCGGGCGGCGATTTGCGCCAGTTCGTCCGTCAGTCCATGACTGTCGCTGACAATGATCGCCTTCATTCGCTTTCCCCCTTCTCCCCGATGATGTCGTCCCACTGCTCTTCCAGCTTGGCCAGCGCTTTCGCCCGGTGGCTAATCACGTTTTTTTCGTCCGGCGCGAGTTCCGCCATTGTTTTCCCCCGTTCAGGCACGTAAAACACCGGATCGTAGCCAAAGCCGCCTTCCCCGCGCGGCGCCTCGGTGATATAGCCGTCGCACGTCGCCTCAACAACAGCGGTCGGCCGCCCGGGGATCGCGACGGCGAGCGCGCAATGAAAGCGGGCGGTGCGCTTTTCCATCGGCACCCCTTCGAGTTCACTGAGCAATTTGGCGATATTGCGAGCATCGTTTTTCTCTTCCCCCGCGTAGCGGGCCGAATAGACGCCCGGCCGACCGCCGAGCGCATCGACCGCCAGTCCCGAATCGTCGGCGATCACCGGCCGCCGCAAGCGATCCGCGGCCGCTTCCGCCTTGATTTTGGCGTTCTCAGCAAACGTGCTTCCCGTTTCTTCGACATCGGGAACATCCGGGAAATCAAGGAGCGATTTCACTTCGATGCCCCGCTTTTCGAACAAGGCGGCAAACTCCCGTACTTTACCGGCATTTTTCGTGGCGATGACGATTTCGGTCATTCCGCCCCCTCCTGTTCCGTTATTCGTTTCTCCCCGACGCGTGCCGCCCACTCTCCCAACGCCTGCCGCTGAACGGCGATCAGCCGTTCGATGCCGGCTTGCGCCGTTTCCAGCAGTTCATCGAGCTCGGCGCGCGAAAACGCCGCTTCCTCTCCCGTGCCTTGAATTTCGACAAATTGGCCAGCTCCCGTCATCACGACGTTCATATCGACTTTCGCGCGGGCGTCCTCGCTGTAATTCAAGTCAAGAATGACCCCAAGTTCGGGATCAATGCCCACGGACGTCGCCGCAAGAAAATCGCGAACCGGAAGCGATTCAAGCTTCCCGTCTTCGACCAGCCGGGCCAACGCCAACACAAGCGCGACGTAGGCGCCGGTAATCGACGCGGTCCGCGTTCCGCCGTCCGCCTGAATGACGTCGCAATCGATCCAGACGGTTCGCTCGCCGAGCTGTTGCAAATCGACGACGGAGCGGAGCGCCCGGCCGATCAGGCGCTGAATTTCCATCGTCCGCCCCGCCACTTTCCCTTTGCTCGCTTCCCGCGCGTTCCGCTGTTCCGTCGCCCGCGGCAGCATGCCATATTCGGCCGTAATCCATCCTTTTCCGCCGCCGCGCATGAACGGCGGCACCTTTTCCTCTAGCGTCGCCGTACAAATGACTTTCGTATCGCCTACTTCGATCAGCACAGACCCTTCGGCGTGTTTCAAATAGTGTGGATGTATATGCACCGGCCGCAGCTCACGGCTGCTTCGTCCATCGATTCTCATCGGCGCGACCTCCTTTTTCCGTTCCATGGCGGCGCCAAGCCGCAACGTTTTTCCAGCAAAAAAAGAAAGAGGCGGAATCCGTTCCCCCTCTTTGTTATACCATAATCGCCCATTCCTTTCCAACCTGCCGCTCCAGCGCGGCTAAAAGGCAGCCGTATTGACGGTTTGCGGCCGAGCCACCGGCTTGGTCAGCGGTTTGCCGTCTTCGGTGACGAGATTCGCCTTGCCGTTGACCGTAATGGCGACGCTTTCGATCCCTTTTTGCTCGGTGAGTGATAACACGAGCGAATTCAAGACGACATCGGAAATGACGTTTTTCTTGTTGCTTCCATAAATCGCCTCGTTGAAGTTAAGCGTCACTTTGCCGTCTTCATACTTTGGGGCGTCAACCAACTTGGCGTCCGGCTGGAAGACGCCGACCAGTTCGCTCCCTTCGTCCGGTCCTTGAATGAGCTCGTTGACAGCGGCGGCAATGTCGTCTTTTTCCCGATTCGATACGCGTCGCGTCACCGGCACGTAGTACGTGTTGCCCCCTTGTTGGGCGACAAAATAAACGGTGACGGGATGCGTGTTTGTAATATCCGGCACGCCGTTGGCTTCGATATTGATGCCATCGGCCCGGCTCACACCGCCTTGGATCGGCGTTTTATTGACCGGCATCACTTCTTGGTCATAGCCGTTGATGCGAATTTTGACGCGCTTAATGTTGTCGAATTGCGTCAACGTCCACGTAATGGCTTGCAAAATCCGCTTTTCATCTTCCGGTTTATAGTTTTTGAATTCCGGCGAAAAGTCGGCGATCAATGTTCCATCTTTCTCTAATTTTGTCCCAAGCACGGTGGTGCCGGCCGGAATGACCGCGCGAAAGCCGTTTGGCAGCACTTGCGAGACCGGACCGTCTTCAACCAAGTATTCAAGCACCTGCTTGGCGACAGCCTGCGTTTTCGGCAGCTCGACCGTTTGCGGCACAACGAAGCCGTTTTTGTCAATGAGATACAACTCTCGTTTCACCGTCTCCGTTGCTTTCGCTTGTTCGTTGGACTTGGTTTTGGTTTTGCCCGCTTCTTGCAGCGCTTGGCCGTCTTTGACATAGCTTGTGTGTTGCGGCGGATCGATTTCCTTCACCGCCCCATCCTTGCCGAACAACCCGCAGCCGCCGAGCAATAACACGGAAGCAAGCATCGGCGCCACCCATATGTGAGTCGTCCGTTTCATTGACGTTCCCTCCTACTCGTAGTTTGTACTACTATGTATACGAGCCGTTTGGCAAAATAGAATAAAAAAATCCTCCAGCGCAACACGCTGAAGGATTTTTCTTCGCTAAAGCCGGATCGCCCCGACGGTGCCGATCGGTTTTCCAAACCATTTGCCGGAAATTTTTTCGAACAGCTCTTTCGGCCCCGTCGTGAAAAACAAATGCTCCGGTTCACGCTCGCCGGTATAGAGGAGATGGCTATGGTGCAAAATCGCGCTCACCTCGCGGGCCGTTTCGCCGCCCGAGCAGATGAGCTTTACCGTTTTCCCCATATACGCGCGAATGAGCGGAGCAAGCAACGGATAATGAGTGCATCCTAAAATGAGCACATCCATCGGCAGCGGGCGGAGCGGAGCAAGCGATTCAGCGACGATTGCCATCGCCTCCTCCCCTTCAAAGTCGCCGCTTTCGACAAGCGGAACAAACTTTGGACAGGCCAAACTCTCGACGTGAACGCGCGGGTTGATCGACTGGAGCGCCGTCTCGTACGCCCGGCTGCGAATGGTGGCGACCGTGCCGATCACGCCGATATGCCCGCTTTTGGTCGCCTTCAAAGCGGCGCGGGCTCCGGGATGAACGACGCCAAGCACCGGGATATCAAGCTTCATCCGCACTTCGTCAAGCGCGACCGCCGTCGCCGTGTTGCAGGCGATAACCAGCATTTTCAACGGATATTGCTGCAAGTAATCGATCATTTGCCACGTAAACCGCCGGATGTCTTCCACCGGACGCGGTCCGTACGGACAACGGGCGGTATCGCCAAGATAGATAATTTGCTCTTTTGGCAGCTGCCGCATAATTTCTTTGGCGACCGTCAAGCCGCCGACTCCTGAATCGATGACACCAATTGCTCGTTCCAAGTGATCGCCTCATTCTTTCGTCATTTCTTGATGCAATTTGCGCAAACAGTGTTCAAACATAGTTATTTCGTCGTCTGAAAAACGTTCTAGCACTCGCGCCAAATCGCGCTGGCGTTTTTCAATCACCTCTTCGATAATCCGCTCTCCTTTTTCCAACAGATGAATGCGGACGACGCGGCGGTCGTGTTCATCGCGAACCCGGGCGACAAGGCCGTTTCGCTCCATGCGGTCAATCAAATCCGTCGTCGTGCTGCACGCCAAATACATTTTGTTCGATAACTCGCCGACCGTCAAGTCCCCTTCTTCAAGCAGCCACTGGAGGGCGACAAACTGCGGTGGGGTGATCGGGTAGTTCGTTAAAATTTCGCGGCCGCGCTGCTTTAAATTGGCGGCGATATAGCGAAGCAATTTCTCCAACTCGGCAACCGTTTTTTCATTCATCGCTGACGGCATACAATCTCCCCTTGATCATTTTCGCGGCCCAGCCCCGAACGGCGGCTTGCGCCAACGGCTCTCCTTTGTTTTTTATTTTACACCACCGCATCGTAGAAGCAAATAGAAAAATGCGGCCATCGCCGCACAGAAAGGCCGGCTTGGCATCGAGCCTCGTCCGGCCGCAATCGAACATAACAGCCGGCTGTCCTTCATGGAAAGCCGGCATCGTTTATAATTCAAGTTCGCCCATTCGAAGCAATTCGATGACCGCTTGTGAGCGCCCCTTGACCCCAAGCTTTTGCATCGCGTTCGAAATATGGTTGCGAACCGTTTTCTCGCTGATAAACAGCTCTTGGGCGATTTCCTTGGTCGTCTTGTCTTGCACGAGCAATTCAAACACTTCTTTTTCTCTTTTTGTCAAGAGCGGCTTCGCTTGAAACGATTTGTCCTTCAACGCTGGTAACCCTCCTTGCTCTCAATGGGCCGAACTGCCGGATGGGTATTTCCTCGCCATATCGTATGTGAGAACAAGAACGGCGGTGACGAAAATTTGTTTATCTAATAGAAAAATAGGAAAAAAATACGACCTCCCCTTCCTGCCGAACAAGAAGGGGAGGTCGTGCGGTTAGACTTCGTCGCTGCCAAAGAAGTCGCGGAACATTTGAATCGTTGTGTCCCGGTTTAAGGCGGCGATCGACGTGGTCAGCGGAATGCCTTTCGGGCACGACTGCACGCAGTTTTGCGAGTTGCCGCAGTTCGCCAGCCCGCCGTCGCCCATGATCGCCCGCAATCGCTCCGCCTTATGCATCGCCCCGGTCGGATGGGCGTTAAACAGCCGCACTTGCGACAGCGGAGCCGGGCCGATAAAGTTCGACTTGCTGTTGACGTTCGGGCACGCTTCGAGGCAGACGCCGCACGTCATGCATTTCGACAGCTCGTACGCCCATTGCCGCTTCCGCTCCGGCATGCGCGGCCCCGGGCCAAGGTCATACGTTCCGTCGATCGGTATCCACGCTTTGACCCGTTTTAAGGCGTCAAACATCCGGCTCCGGTCGATGACCAAATCGCGAATGACCGGAAACGTGCGCATCGGCTCGAGGCGGATCGGCTGCTCGAGCTTGTCAATGAGCGCGGCGCACGCTTGGCGCGGCTTGCCGTTAATCACCATCGAACAGGCTCCGCACACCTCTTCCAAACAGTTCATTTCCCAAGCGACCGGCGTCGTTTTTTCCCCTTTGGCGTTGACCGGGTTGCGCCGAATTTCCATGAGCGCGGAAATGACGTTCATGTTCGGGCGGTACGGAATGACGAATTCTTCTTCATACGGCGCGGAATCCGGACGATCTTGGCGCGTGATGATGAATCGAACCGTTTTGTTCTCGCTCATCTTACTTCACTTCCTCTTTCTTTTTGCTATAGTCGCGCTTGCGCGGTTTAATCAACGAGACGTCGACATCTTCGTAGTGGAACGCCGGACCGTCTGGCGTGTAGCGAGCCATCGTCGTTTTCAGCCACTCTTCGTCATTGCGCTCCGGAAACTCCGGTTTGTAATGCGCGCCGCGGCTTTCGTTCCGGTGGTAAGCGCCAAGCGTAATGACGCGGGCGAGCTGCAGCATGTTGTGCAGCTGACGGATAAACGTCGCCCCTTGGTTGCTCCATCTTGACGTGTCGGTGACGCTGATGTTTTTGTAACGCTCCATCAGCTCTTGAATTTTCTCATCCGTCTTCAGCAGCCGGTCGTTGTAGCGGACGATCGTCACGTTCGCCGTCATCCACTCGCCGAGCTCTTTATGCAGCACGTAGGCGTTTTCCGTGCCGTCCATCGCCAAAATGGCTTCCCACTTTTCTTGCTCCCGTTTTACATAGCTGTCATACAGCGTCGACGGCATGGCATCCGCCGATTTCTCAAGGCCGCGGATGTAGCGAACCGCGTTCGGACCGGCGACCATTCCGCCGTAGATGGCCGATAAGAGCGAGTTCGCCCCAAGGCGGTTGGCGCCGTGAATGGAGTAGTCGCACTCGCCGGCGGCAAACAGCCCTTTGATGTTCGTCATTTGATCATAATCGACCCATAAGCCGCCCATCGAATAGTGAACGGCCGGGAACACTTTCATCGGCACTTTGCGCGGGTCTTCACCCATGAACTTCTCGTAAATTTCGATAATGCCGCCGAGCTTAATATCCAGCTCTTTTGGATCCTTGTGCGACAAATCCAAATACACCATGTTCTCGCCGTTGATGCCGAGCTTCAAGTCGACGCACACATGGAAAATTTCCCGGGCAGCGATGTCACGCGGCACCAAGTTTCCGTAAGCCGGGTATTTTTCTTCAAGAAAATACCACGGTTTGCCGTCCTTGTACGTCCAGACGCGGCCACCTTCCCCGCGCGCCGATTCGCTCATGAGGCGAAGCTTATCATCGCCTGGAATGGCGGTCGGATGGATTTGAATAAACTCGCCGTTCGCGTAGTAAACGCCTTGCTGATAGGCGATCGAAGCCGCGGAACCGGTGTTGATGACCGAGTTCGTCGATTTCCCGAAAATGATCCCCGGGCCGCCGGTCGCCAAAATGACGGCATCGGCAGGAAACGCTTTAATTTCCATCGATCGCAAGTCTTGAGCGACGATGCCGCGGCAAATTTGCTCCTCATCCAAAACGACGCCTAAAAACTCCCAGTGCTCGTACTTCGTGACGAGCCCAGCCACTTCATGACGGCGCACTTGCTCATCAAGCGCGTACAAAATTTGCTGGCCGGTCGTCGCGCCGGCGTAAGCGGTGCGGTGATGCTGTGTTCCCCCAAAGCGGCGGAAATCAAGCAATCCTTCCGGCGTCCGGTTGAACATGACGCCCATCCGGTCGAGCATGTAAATGATCCCCGGCGCCGCCTCGCACATCGCTTTGACCGGAGGTTGGTTGGCCAAAAAGTCACCGCCGTAGACGGTATCGTCAAAATGTTCCCACGGCGAGTCGCCTTCCCCTTTTGTGTTGACCGCTCCGTTAATGCCGCCTTGGGCACAGACGGAGTGAGAACGCTTCACCGGAACGAGCGAAAACAACTCGACAGGCACCCCTGCTTCGGCGATTTTAATCGTGGCCATCAAACCGGCCAAGCCGCCGCCGACAACGATGATTTTCCCTTTTTTCATAGCTACTCACTCCCTAATAGATTGCTGCTTCTGCTTCTATGCCGCGCGTTTGGCCTTGCCGTCCCGCCATCGACCAAGCGATCGTTCGGCGAACGGCGAGGGCGCGATCCGTCACGAGCCCACGCAGCGATTCCCAACGAAAATGTCCGCGTCAAATCCGCTTTTCCCATCCAGCCAAGCTGTTTTTACGCGAACGCCAAAATGGCGCGAATGCCGACAATCGAAAGGGCGACAAAAATGAGCATCGTAATGTACGTGAACACTTGCTGCGAACGAGGGGTCACCGTCAAGCCCCAGCTGACGCAGAACGACCATAAGCCGTTGGCGAAATGAAACACGGTTGATAAAATTCCGATAATATAAAACCAAAGCATGAACGGATTATTTACAATATTCGCCATCATCTCGTAATTCACTTCGGCGCCAAACGCGGCTTGTACGCGCGTTTCATACACATGCCAGACGACAAAAATCAATGTGATGATGCCGGTGATCCGCTGAAGCATGAACATCCAGTTGCGGAAATAGCCGTACTGGCTCGTATTGAACTTGGCCGTAAACGCGATGTAAATGCCGTATACCGCATGAAACAATAGCGGAAGGAAAATGACGAAAATTTCAAGAAAATAGCGGAACGGCAAGTTTTCCATAAACGCCGCCGCCCGGTTAAACGCTTCCGGCCCACGCGTTGCAAAATGGTTGACGACCAAATGCTGCACTAAAAAGACGCCAACGGGAATGACCCCGAGCAACGAATGGAGCCGGCGGTAGTAAAACTCCCGATTCCCTGCCATATGGAAACCCCCTTCAGTTGATGAAAAATATGCCCTTCTCGCTCGCAGCGCGGAAACGGAAACAACTTCCATTCCCTCATTCGCTTTGTCACATTCATTGTACTCCCACAACGTACGAGCGTCAAGAAAACACCGCCACAAAATGTTCAAACATTCTCATAGTTGCGCTCTCCCGGAAAGAGGATGCACATCGGCGGCAATTCCGCTATAATGGGGAAATGGATAGAAAGAGGGGGCTGCAATGAAACTGCCGTCATTAGAGAAGCTGTATGAAACATTTGGATCGATTTCCGATTCGGCGTTTGGCGCTGAGCTGCTCCGCCATGCGCTTCTTCCTGAGCTGCTTGGCAAGGACGTTGACTCGCTGCTGTATTGGGCCGGCAAACAGCTGGCGCGGCGCTACCCGCTCGACACGCTCGATGAGGTCAAAACATTTTTTGAACGGGCCGGGTGGGGAACACTATCGATCGTCAAAGAACAAAACGACGGTCTGTCCGTCGAGCTGTCCGGCGCCATCATCGCCGCCCGCTGTTCCGTTTATGAGCGCTGCGCGTGCCAGCTCGAAGCCGGGTTTCTCGCCCAGCAGATTGAGCGGCAAACGCGATTGGTCACCGAAGCGATCGAATTGCCGCCAAAACGGGACGGCAAGGCGCGCATTTTCGTCAAATGGGACCGAAAGCAGCGAATCGATGAACAAGAAGCGCAAGCGAAGGGGGATGAATAAAGGCGAAAAGGGCGTCTCATCAAAACGCCCTTTTCGTCTATTCCCGTTTCTCCCCGCTTCACTCGTCTTCCCCTTCAAACGTTTTCGGCTATTCATGCAGCTTTTCGTAAATTTTCTCCGCCACCGCCCGCGGAATGTTCGCCTGCTGCAACTCTTCAATCGACGCTTCTTTCATCTTTTTCACCGAGCCAAAATAGTTTAATAGCGCTTTTTTCCGTTTGGCGCCGACACCGGGGATGTCATCGAGCACCGAATGGAACATCGTCTTCTGCCGCGTCTTTCGGTGGAAGGTGATCGCAAACCGGTGCACTTCATCTTGAATGCGCTGCAGCAAATAAAACTCTTGGCTTTGCCGGTCAAGCGGCACAACAGCGGGCGGGTCGCCGGCCCAAAGCTCCGATGTGCGATGTTTGTCGTCCTTCGCCAGCCCGGCGAGCGGCACATCGAGGCCGAGCTCGTTTTCGAGCACGTCGCGCACCGCCGACAAATGGCCCTTGCCGCCGTCGATAATGATCAAATCGGGAAGCGGCAGCCCCTCTTTCAGCACGCGCGTATAGCGGCGGCGCACGACTTCGCGCATCGACTCGTAGTCGTTCGGCCCCGCGACCGTTTTCACCTTATATTTGCGGTACTCTTTTTTCGCCGGTTTGCCGTCTAGAAAGACAACGAGCGCCGAGACCGGATCGGCCCCGTAGATGTTTGAGTTATCGAACGCCTCGATGCGGCGCGGCGCCGGAATGCCGAGCCGCTCGCCGAGACGCTCGATGGCTTTGATCGTCCGTTCTTCGTCCCGCTCGATGAAATAAAATTTTTCTTTCAGCGCAATGGCCGCGTTTTTGCTTGCCAGTTCGACAAGCTCTTTTTTCTTTCCTCTTTTCGGCTGGACGACATGGACGCCAAGCAGCGCGCGGGCGAGTTCGCCGTCGATGTCGGCCGGCAAGACGACTTCCTTTGGCTTCAAATGGTGCGCTTTCGCGTAAAACTGACCTAAAAACGTCAGCATCTCCTCATCCGGATCCTGATAGAGCGGAAAGATCGACACGTCGCGCTCGATCAGCTTCCCTTGGCGGAGGAAAAACACTTGCACGCACATCCAGCCTTTGTCATAGGCATAGCCGAACACATCGCGGTCGATAAAATCGTTGAGCATCATTTTTTGCTTTTCCATCGTCATCTCAATCGCTGCGATTTGGTCGCGGTATTCTTTTGCCCGCTCAAACTCGAGCGCCTCCGCCGCCTCGTGCATTTTCTGGCTCAGCTCCCGCTTCACTTCTTCATGGCCGCCGTTTAAAAAGCGGACGATTCGCTCGACGATCGCCTTGTTTTGCTCGTCTGACACCGGATGGATGCACGGGGCGAGACATTGCCCCATATGGTAATACAAACACGGACGCGCCGGCAGCGTCGAACATTTGCGGAGCGGATACAAACGGTCGAGCAGCTTTTTCGTCCCGTTCGCCGCCTGCACGTTCGGGTACGGGCCGAAATATTTGCCGCCGTCTTTTTTCACTTTACGGGTGATCAAGAGGCGCGGATGTGTTTCCGCGGTAATTTTAATAAACGGATAGCTTTTATCATCTTTCAGCATGACGTTGTATTTCGGATCATGCTTTTTGATCAAGTTCATTTCCAAAATGAGCGCCTCGGCGTTTGACGAAGTGACGATGTATTCAAAATCGGCGATATCCTCGACGAGCCGCTGCGTTTTGCCGTCGTGCGTCCCAGTAAAATACGAGCGGACGCGCGCTTTTAGCGACTTCGCCTTGCCGACGTAAATGACCGTTCCGTATTTGTCTTTCATTAAATAGCAGCCCGGCTGTTCCGGGAGCACGGACAGCTTTTCCTTCAGCCGGTCGTTCATGGCCACCACCTCACTGCTCCATCCATTCGTACAGCGTAATCGTTCCGTACACCGGATCGGCAAGCGGACTGGAACGATACGTTTTCACTTGGCGCACATGGCGGGAAACATCGACGCCTTGGGCGCGAAACCCGTCAACAACATGATTGGTCATATAAATTGTAGCATGGCGATAGTTTTCTTTGTCTTGCAAAAAGAAGGAAAAATGGAACACCTCTTTATGCGGAAACGGCACATGCAAATAGTCGAACACGCGCGTTTCTTCCCACGTATATACCACAAACGATTGCCGTTTGTCACGCAACTCGTCCGCCAACTGGTATACAGCCGGCGGCGTCGCCACTTGCTCGCGCAGCTGTCCGATGCCGACGGCCGCCTGCAACAGCACGACCGCGGCCGCCAACGCTAATCCCCATCTCCGCGGCGCGGCCAACAAGCGGCCCCACACATACAACAGGGTAAAATGGATCAACGGAAGAAGGTGGCGGGGCTTTTCGATGTTTTGCGCCAATAACGCCCAGACGGCATATAGCAGGGCGGAAACGACGAGCGCGCGCGGCAGCCGAAACCGACCGGCGCGCCAAGCGATGGCTCCGATTGCCGCATAGGTGGCGAGCAGCCAAGCGTTTTGGCAGCCGATGCCGGTCCAAAGAAAGTTATCGAGCAAAAAGCGGCGCACCCGCTCGGAAAACGGAAGCGGGCTCACCGCCGCCGTTCCGCCCCACTCGCTGAAATGGCCATGGACAAACGCCCAGCCGAGCTTGAAAAACGGGAAAAGGCCGCCTTCCGTGCGCGCCACTGCCGCCACCCAAATCAGCTGAAACAACGCGGCCGCCAAAACGGAAGCCGCCACCCGGCCCAAGCGGCGGTGCGTGTTCCAGTCCTCATACCAAAGGAACAACAGCGCGGCGCCGAATGGGGCATACGACAGGCGCACTCCCATCAGCACGCTGAACAAGGCGGCCGGGAACAGCTGCGCCTTCCATGTCGTCTGTCGGTGCGCCCATTCCACCGCCCACATGTACCACCAGAGCACGCCGAGCGCCGCACCGTCGGACATCGGCCGGGCGGCGGCGAGGAGCGCATAGCTTGAAGAGAGCACGGCCAAAGCGGCGAGCAGCGCCGCCGGCAGCGCCATCTTCCGGCGCAGCAGCCACACGAGCGGAAAAACGGCGGACAAGAGAACAAGAACATTCAACACGGAAAGCGCCTTAGCCGGATTGGCGACGACCGCGTGCACCGCCATGCCCCCGAGGACGAAATACGGATAGCCTGGGAAATGCGGCTGCATGGCTAACACGTCATAGCGCTGAAGCGCCAGGGAAAAATCGACTTCATCCCATGTGGCCGCATACGGGCTCGCCCAATACAGCCCGGCGCCGGCCAAAACGGCGGCCAGCCCGATACTGAAACAAATCCAAAGCCGGTCGGGCAACATTCGTTTCACGAGCTTCCCTCCAAAGAAAAAATACAAGGCGCAGCTGCCTTGTACGTTACATGACGTTTTTTGCTTTTTCCTCCAAAGCGGCAATCGCCGGTTTCTCGACCACAGCGCTCTTTTGACCGCGGCGGCTCGTCACGAGCAAGAAAACGACGACAAAGTAGCCGATATAGGCGATTACTTCCTCGAGCGACGGCATCGACGAGTAGCCAAACAATGCTTTGAAAAAGACACCGACTTCACCGGAGAAAATGGGAGCGACGCCGTGGTCACGCACATAGTGCTCATAATCGATCGGGTGTTCCGGAAGCAGCCAAGTCAAATCGTACACGTGCGGCATGACGCTGCCGATCAGACCGATGTCTTGCATCATGGAAATGGCTTGCACGAGCAAGCCGGCGGCGATCAAGACGATAAAAGCGCCGGTCACTTTAAAGAATGTCTTGAGCGGGATGCGCATCGTTCCTTTAAAGAAGAAATAGCTGACCAACGCGGCGACGGCGATGCCTGTCGCCGCTCCCCAGCCTTGCAGCGCCGCACCGATGTTGCCGTGCGTGATGGCGGCGAAGAAGAAGACGGTTTCCACGCCTTCGCGCAAGACGACTAAAAACGAGTGGATGACCATGCCGGCGACATTGCCGGCGGTGATGAACCGATCCATTTTCCCTTCGACACTTTTTTTCATGTCGCGGCTATGCTCGGCCATCCAGAACACCATTTGCGTCAACAGCAGCGTCGAAATGATCATGATGCCGATTTTCAAGTACGTTTCGCTGCCCATGGCGGCAAACCCGGTAAAGACAAGCTGAAACAACATGGCGACACCGACGCTGGCGGCCACTGCCAAGGCGGCGCCAAGCCACACGTATTTCGTATACTCGCGATGGTTCACCCGTTTCAAATACGACGTAATAATTCCGACGATCAGCAGCGCCTCGAGCGCTTCACGAAACGTAATGAGCAGCGCTTGAACTTCCATGCCCCCGTCTCCCCTTCACATGTAGACTAAATCCGTTTCCGCCGTCGTACGTAAATCCAACCAGCGCCAATGATGATGGCAACGATAACGATGAGAGGGACCCAGTTTTTCGAGTTTGACAAATCGGTCCATTCCTTTTTTTTCACTTCATCCGGTTTTTCGGTGGCGCTTTCCGAAAAATGGCCAACTTCTAAGCTTTTCAAACCGAATTGCTTTTGCAGCGTTGTTAAAATCGTCTCTTTGCTTTTCTTAAAGGCGTTGATGTCCGATTTTTTCTCGCCGACGCCGAACAGCCCCGGGTTGCCAAGCGACTGCAATGCGTTGTCAAACTCGGTGCGCAGCTGTTTGTCAAGCGCTGCGTCTTTTCCTTGAATGATCGGCGACAGCGCCTCATACGTGGCAAACGCCTTCGCCAACAGCCGCTTGCTCGTATCGTACTGGTCAAAGTTTTTCTCAATATTGTCTAAGCGGCGGGCGATATTGAGCACTAAAATTTTTTCCATATTTTCAGTCACCGCTTGGCGGTCTTTGGCTTCGAGGGCTCCAAGCACCGCTTTGGCCGGCTCCGGCCCCATATGCATGTCGATCTCTTCTTTTACCGTTTCAAAAATTTCTTTAGCCGCGGCAAAATTCGGCGGCTCCTCATTCAGCTTTTCCTTCATCTGCTTGTAAGCTTCAGCGACCGCCTCTTTGTTCGGATCCCCGTATGAATAAGCGAACACGTTGAGCGGGATGAGATTGAAAATAACTATCATTGCTATGTAAAAAAAGAAACGCGGCCTTTTCACTTTTTCGTTCCTCCCATCAAGACTAATGATAATCATTATCATCCTTTCTGTCAATACAGGGACATCAAAAATGCGACCGCCGGAGACGGCGGCCTCACGAACAATGCCGGGCCCGCTCCGGGGAGCGATCGTGCGCCTCGCGGTCGCCGGCGACTTTGGCAACCGGGCGGCGCATTTCCTTCCATATGGCCGGGATGACCGCGGTCATATAGGCGGTGAACTTGATGAACGAACGGCCGGTCGTCCGCACTTGATAGCGGATCGGCACTTCTTGCAAGCGAAATCCTTTGCGCACCAAGTTGAGCGTCAGCACTTGGGCATAGTTGTAATCGTGGATGATTTCCGCCTCCTCCATCGCTTGGCGCGAAAAGGCGCGCATCCCTGACTGTCCGTCATAGAGCCGCTGTCCGAGCAGCAGCGACTGCAGCCAAGTGAACAAATAATTCCCGAGGCGGCGATGCCATTTCATGCCGCGAATCGTGCCAAGGAAGCGCGAGCCGATCGTATAATCGGCCTCGCCGGCAACAATCGGCGCCAACAGGTCGGGAATTTGTTCCGGCGGATATTCGTTGTCCGCGTCGATCATCACGCCGATATCGGCGCCGAGGCGGACACACTCTTCAAGCCCCCGCCGCACCGCCGCACCGAGGCCGCGGTTTTCCGGCAAGCGGCAAATGATATCGGCCCCCGCTTCTTTCGCCACTTCGACCGTTCGGTCCGTCGATCCATCATCCATGACCAAGACGATGACCTCTATATCGGGATGAAAATGACGCGGAATGCGGCGGATGACGTCGCCAATCGCTTCTTCTTCATTGTGCGCCGGCAAAAAGACGATGACGCGCTGCTTCTTCATCGCGCTCCTCCTTTCGGACCGCCTCAATTAACACCGGGCCGCGGCTATGGCTCGGATACGGCGCCCCAAGCAAATAGGCGATCGTCGGCGCCAGCGAAACGAGGCTTCTTTTCTCGTCGATTCGTTTTCCTCGCTCAATCGCCGGACCGTATAGAAAAAACGGCACATACCGCTCCCCTTCATCGAGGTGGCCGTGGCCGCCGATGCCATCCGCTTGGCCATGGTCGGCGCAGACGATCAATGTCGCGCGCTCGAGCTCGCCCCGTTCCGCAAGCCAGCTGACAAACTCAGCGATCAAGGCGTCCGCTTCTTCAATTTTTTCGATATACTCATCATACAAGACACCGCGGCTATGGCCGGTCTGATCGGTGGCGATCAATTGCACGACGAGCAAGTCCGGGTTTTGTTCCTCGACGATGCGCTTCGCCCGCTCGATAATATAACGATCGGCCAGGTCGTTCGGCATGACGGCCGTCACCGTTTCGACATCGTCGCCGAACGAATCGACCAAATGGGCGATGCCGAGCAAGCGGCCGGTTTTTCCGATTTTCCGAAGCGAATCGAAAATCGTCTCCACTTTCGCCCCAAGCTTCCATACCATATTGGACCGGATGCCGTGCTCAAACGGATACGTCCCCGTCAGCATCGAGGTGAAGCAAACGACGGTGCGCGCCGGATAGACGGTTTCCATTTGCGCAAATTCCGTTCCTTGCGCGCGCAGCCGTTTCAAAAACGGGGCGTTCGCCGCTTCAAACCGGTCTTTGCGCATCCCGTCAATCACGATGACGTACACTTTGTCACTGACCGGCGCGGTGGGACTCGGCACGTTGCTCGTGTAAGTCGGAATGATCTCCGGCTGCCAGTCAAACAAATGACGGTGCAAAATCGATGAAAACAGCCACACCGCAGCGGCAAACAGCCAAAACGGCCCGCACAGCGACAACCAATCGGCTCTGCCTTCCGCCAAAGACGCCGCATATTCCCACACCGACAGCAAAAGGAACAATTTCGGCAGCTGCTCTTGGGCGTTGCCGCTCGTCGAATCGCTGTTTTTCAACACCAGTTTCCAAAAGCGGGTGAAATTCCACCATGACGTGCCGATGCGCAAATGGTAATACAGCGTCCCCCAAAAAAAGACGGTAAAGAAAAAATAGAGCGCGGCCGAAAGCAGCAATAAGGCCACATCGGCAAACGACCAGACGATGAGAAAGACGATATACGGAATCCATAAATAATTGCGCAAAAACAGCGGATAATCGTAAACGTAGTAGACAACAAAAAGCGGCAGCGCCGCCGCCAAGCCGAGCAGCCAAGCCGAGGCATGGCCATGAATGAGGTCGGCGGCATGACTGATGACCATCACCCCGACAGCGAAAATCGGCGTGAACGGCTTGCCTTCATTCAACAAATTCCAGCAGCGCGCCGCAATTTTTTCGAATCGTGATGCTTCTTTCATCGCTTCTCCCTTCCCTTTTTCCACACGCCCTGCACCACCTGCCAGTCGGACCGCCAAAATGCGAGCACAACGGCCCCAGCCGCGTAGGAAAATAGAAATTTCACCGCATGGGTGACGACGGCCGCCGCATAGGCGCGTTCTCCTGAGGCCCCCAACGTCGTCAGCGCAAACGCCATCACCGCCTCATACGTTCCGAGCCCGCCGGGAGCCACTTGGACGATTTGGCCGGAAACGGTCGCGCTGTTGACCCATACCGCCTGCCAAAAGGAAAGCGAAAGGCCCACCGTCTCAGCGACCGCGCCAATGACCGCCGCCTCGCACAGCCAGCTCGCCGCCACCGCCGCGACGATCCCCGCTCCGCGACGGCCCTGAAACACCGTCCGCCAGCGCCGCCATAACCGCTCGAGGCGGAGCGGGCGGCGAAGCACGACCACGGTCAGCGCGAACGCGGCGGCAACGGCCGCGGCCAAGAGCGGAACCCGGGGAATGTGATGGCGATACGCATACGTCCCAATGACCGTCCATCCGCCCAGCATCGCCATATCAAGGAACCGCATCACCGCCACCGATTCCACCGCCTCGCCGAGCGAAACGCCGGGCTGGCGGGCGAGCACGGCGACACGGGCGGCATCGCCGATTTTCACCGGGGCGACATGATTGACAAACAAACTGAGGAGCACGGCGCGCCCATAGACCGACAGCCCAAGCGGCTTCCCGACATATTGCTTCCACGCCCACGCCCGCAGCCAAAACGAAGCGCCATACACAACTAGCACAGCGGCGAAGCGAACGGGCTGGCGGGCCAGTTCTGCGAGAGGGGCAAGCAAGAGGCGGCCGTCAAAATAGCGATGCGTCAGCCAGGCGAACAGCACGATGAGCGCCGCGCCAACCATGGCGCGCGCCAAACGGGCCGCCCGCTTACCGTTCATGTTCGCGCGCCCACGCCACCGTCCGCGCCAACCCTTCGGCAAACGGCACGTTGGGCTCATAGCCAAACGCCTGCTTCGCCTTCGTAATGTCCGCCCACGTCGCTTTCACATCCCCTTTCCGCTCCGGCGCCTGCACGATTTTCAGATCGGGAAAGTGCTTCCGCAGCTCAGCGAGCAGCTGCTCCATCGTAACGGGCGCCCCCGCCCCCAAGTTGAACACTTCGCTTCGTCCGCCGCCGCGGTGAAGCGCTGCGATCATGCCGGCGACGATATCATCGATGTACGTATAATCGCGCGCCGTCCCTTGGCCATATACGACAATCTCCTCGCCTGCCAACAACCGGCGCAAAAACGTGCCGATCGCCATATCGGGCCGCCCCCACGGGCCATACACCGTAAAATAGCGGAACATCGTCATCCGGTATCCGTACAAATGCGCGTACGCGTGACAAAACGACTCCGCTCCGTATTTCGCGGCTGCATACGGCGAGACGACACGGCCGTCCGCCATTTCTTCCTTGAGCGGGACATTGCCGCGGTCGCCGTACACCGATGACGACGAGGCGAACAACACATGGCCCGCCCCCGCCTCTCCCGCCGCCGTCAAAACGTTCACCGTCGCCTTAATGTCATAATCGATGTAAGCGAGCGGATGCGCCAACGAATACGGCACGCCCGGCAGCGCCGCCAAATGAAAGACGACATCGGGACGAAACTGGCTGAACCAGCGCTTTGTCGCTTCCCCATCAAGCAAGTCGAAGCGAGCTAGCGGCACCCGGCCGCCGGTGAGCGCGTGAAACTGCCGCTCCTTCCGTTCGGCAGGATAATACGGATGAAAACAATCGATCGCCGCCACTTCATGTCCTTGTTCGTGCAGACGAGCGGCCAAATGGCTGCCAATAAACCCCGCACCCCCGGTCACCACCACTTTCATTGCCTTCACCTCATCCTTTTCCATTGTCCATTAGCATCTTACCATAAACCGCCGGGGAACGTCGTGGCGAATCGGCAAAAACCAAATGTTTTCATTTCCCGCCTTGGCTTGAGCGTTTCCCCATTCGCCATGACGCCATCCTCAAAACCATTCCACCTTTGGCGCGGTGAAGCAGCAGTTTAGCCAGCGCGGCCTTCGCCCCGGATGGACGCCTGCAAAAAAAAGGGCGCCGCGCCGGACACCCTTGCCGATCAGTTTGTTCGCGTTTGGGAAACAGGAGAAAACCGAAGCTTTGCTGATCGTTTAGTTCGCTTTCTGAATCACTTGCTGAAGCGCAGCCTCGATTGGAGGCAGCCATTTGTCGGCCTCCGCTTTGTTTTTCGCCTTCGCCGCTTCTAAGTAACGTGTCGCTTGATCGTTCAAATCAGCGTACGCTTTGTCGCCGAGCAGCGTTTTGATATCCTGCTCGATCATGTGAATAAAGAGCGCGCCTTCCAAAGCGGTAATCACCGATTTGTCCTGCCCCCAATTTTCTTTGCTTTCTTCATATTCGTGAAGCGCCACTTTCGCCCAGCCGCGCACGAACGCGTGGTTTACCGCTTTCGGGTCGAGCGTTTTGACGTCCGTCTGCAAGTCGAACTGTTTCAAAATATAATCGGCTTCCTCGGCCGCATGCCGTTTCATATACGGGTAGACGGACTGATAAAACGCCCAGCCTTCCGCCTGCTCCATTTTGGCTTCCTCGGCGTTTTCCTTGGCCGCAGCCGCCGCCTTCGCCGCATAGCCGTGCGGGAGCGCTCCGCTCGCTAAGTAGAATGTTTTCATCAATGTTTTGTCCACCACTTGCTTGCCGAGGGCAAATGAGAGGGCATCATCGTTTTGGACGGCTTGCTCCATTTGCGCAAACGCGCCGTTGATCGCGTCAGCGAGCTTCGTTCCATACGCCGCATCGCGTTTTTCCACGGTCGGCTGCAAAATCGCATAAAACGCTTTTGCTTCCTCGATCTCTTCTTTCACTTCTTCTTTGTCGGCCCAATGCTCCTCTGCCTCGGTAAACTCGTGTTTGATCGTTGTGTAAAACGCCTTTTGCATCAACTTGTCAAAAATTTGCTTGACGACCAACGGCTGAAGCGACCTGTCCTTGCCGGCGGCTAGGGCGGTAGTAATATGTTCGTCAACCGCATCCTCAAATTCGGCGTCGCGTTTTTGCACAAGCGGCTGCAGCGTTTCTTTGTAGATGCTCTCCACCTTGCCAAAGTCAACCGCCCCGCCTTGCTTCGCTTTCTCAAGCTCGGCCAACGCTGCGCTGAACGCACCGGCGTAATCCACTTTCGCCTGTTCGTTTTCCTCCTCTGCTTTCGTCTCCGTGCTCGGCTTTTCTTGTTTCTCGGCGGCCGTTTTGTTTTCTTTTTCTGTCCCTGCCGTCTGTTCACTTTGACCGCATGCACCAAGTGCCAACGTTGCTACGGCGAATACGGTCATCCACTTCCCCTTCAATGTCATGATGTATCCCCCGTTCGTTTATAAAAATGATAATCAATATCAATGCAGTAAGATTATAAGAGAAAATGAATTTCAATGTCAATATAAATTGACAAAGAGAGGACCCCCTTCTTCCCAGGTCCTCTCTTTCTCGATCGGTCACACTTTAATCACATGAGGGAAAAATTCATTGCCTACGACCTCACCGCGAATTGATGAAGACGGAATATTCACAGGCAACAATGGGAATAACAGCTCCGCCACTCGATACGCCTCTTCCAGATGCGGGTAGCCGGATAAAATGAAGTAGCGGATGCCCAGCTGCTCATACTCGCGAAGGCGCGCGGCCACGGTTTCCGGATCGCCGACAAGAGCGGTGCCGGCTCCGCCGCGCACAAGTCCAATGCCCGCCCAAAGATTTGGACTGATCTCCAACGCTTCTTTTCTGCCGCTGTGCAGTTGCCGCATCCGTTGCTGCCCGACCGAATCGTAGCGGGCAAAGACCCGCTGTGCTTCTTCAATCGTCCGCTCATCCACGTAGCGAATCAATCGCTCTGCCGCTTCCCATGCTTCCGTTTCCGTTTCGCGCACGATAATGTGAAGGCGAATGCCAAATTCGATGTCTCTTCCCGCTTGGCGGGCAAGTTCTTTGACTTGTTCGATTTTCTCTTTCACTTGTTCCGGCGGCTCTCCCCAAGTCAAATATACATCCGCATGGCGGGCCGCCACCCGTTGCCCCGCCTGTGACGATCCGCCAAAAAAGACGCGCGGATACGGTTTTTGCACCGCTGGAAACAACAGC
Organism: Geobacillus sp. B4113_201601; assembly: GCF_001587475.1. Classification (NCBI taxonomy): domain Bacteria; kingdom Bacillati; phylum Bacillota; class Bacilli; order Caryophanales; family Anoxybacillaceae; genus Geobacillus; species Geobacillus sp. B4113_201601. Next base: position 188,717 of record NZ_LQYX01000074.1, on the reverse strand, counting down.
TTCGCTCCTTGGACGGACACATGCTTTCCCGTCAACGTCACTTCCTCTCCCGCGAGCAATCGACGCCAAACGGTCAAAAACTCATCTGTTGCCTCGTAGCGTTCATCATGGGATAAAAACAAGCCATCGCCCGCCAGTTCAACCGGATCGCCCCCGGTGACCACGTTGACGAGGAGCCGCCCGCCTGAAAGGCGATCCAACGTCGACGTCATGCGGGCCGCCAACGTCGGCGTCATCAGTCCGGGACGAACAGCGACAAGAAAGCGCAATCGTTCCGTTTCGGCCGCCAATGCCGAAGCAAGCAGCCACGGATCTTCGCATGATTTGCCGGTCGGAATGAGCACCCCCGTATATCCTAAGCGGTCAGCCGCTTGAGCCACTTGTTTAAAATAGCTGTATTCCGGAGAGCGGCCGCCTTTTGTCGTCCCTAAATACCGCCCATCCCCGTGAGAAGGAATAAACCAAAGCAATTCCATCGTAAATCGCCTCCTTTATGAAACGGCTCGATCTTCGTTCAATTGAGAAACCGCCTGAATCACTTCCTGCATGCGCGATAGCAAGTCATCGGAAAGCACGAGCCGACCTTCATCATCATGACCCAACGTCCAATCTAAAATAAAGACGCCATGCAAAATGGTTCGCGCTCCCAAAATGGAGAAAATCGGTTTAAGCGCATATTCGAGCGCCAACAAATGAGCAATGGTTCCTCCGGTGACAATCGGCACGACGAGTTTTTCTTTCAACGCTTTTTCCGGCAGCAAATCCAAATATGCTTTTAAAATGCCAGTATAACTCCCTTTATACACAGGGCTTAACACAATGATCGCTTTCGACTGCCGGATCCACTCATGGGTTTGGGCGATCGGCTCACTTGAGTCGTTCGCATACAGCAAATCTTCAGCAGGCAGATCGCGCAAACGAACGAGATGAACGGTGTGACCAAGCCGTTGCAGCTGCTCTTTCACCCATTCCGCTACCCGGTTCGTTTTGGAAACACGTGATGGGCTTCCCGAAAGGATGGTCACCGTTATCATTGGCCTTCCCCCATTCTTTTTCCTCATTGTCTGAGCAGGACGTTTCCCGCTCATCGTTCAAGCCCCCAACTTTGGTCCATGAAACGGCTTGGATCGATGAATGCATGCGTCATTTTGTCTTCTGCTCTTCCTTGACAACCACAACCGCCTCGTTTACATTGACTCGTTTCGAAACCAATCCGGCTTTATAAAATTGATCGGCCGCTTTTTCATCTATAACGCCCTCCTTTTTTCACCGAGCGAACCGGTAGCGATCGCGCCCCGTTCGGATTCAGGACCCAAAATGCGGCGCAAAATCGCCTCCACCAAATCCGCAAACGCCGCATCGCCGCGCTGCCGCGGCCGCGGCAGGCGCACCGGCCAATCAAACGCACACGTTCCGTTTTCAATCAGCACCACGCGGTCCGCCAACATCACTGCTTCATCGACATCGTGCGTGACCAACAAAGCGGTGAAATGTTGTTCTTGCCATAGCCGCTCGATCAACCGTTGCATGTCAATTCTCGTCAAGGCGTCAAGCGCACCAAGCGGTTCATCGAGCAACAATACTTGCGGCTGACTGATCAGCGCACGGGCGAGCGCCACCCGTTGCCGTTGGCCGCCGGACAGCACCGACGGCCACTCGTTGGCGCGCTCTGCTAACCCGACTTGTTCAAGCGCCTTGGCCGCCTGTTCCCGCCAATTCCCTTTCAAACCGAGACCGACGTTGTCGATGACGCGCCGCCATGGCAACAGACGAGCATCTTGAAACATGACCCGGGCTTTCGTATTGATTCCTTCGAGCGGCTCACCATCGAGTTGAATGATTCCCGATGTGGGCTCCTCCAAGCCGGCAGCCAAGCGCAATAACGTGCTTTTGCCGCAGCCGCTTCGTCCGATGATGGCGATAAACTCCCCCCGTTTCACCGTCAAATCGATGCCGCTTAACACCGATTGAGCACCAAATCGCTTGGCCACTTGAACAAAGACCAGTTCTGCTCCTTGCCCTGCCCCCATTTTTGCCTTCCCCTTTCCTCGCAGACTTGCACCCTACGGCCGATGTTGATAGTTCACATTCCAGCGAAGCAAACGGCTTTCCAAAAAACGGGCGATGCTGTCGGCAAGCTTGCCAAACAGCGCGTAAAGCAAAATACTGAAGACGACGACATCGGTTTGCATAAACTCGCGCGCATTCATGGCCAAATACCCGATGCCGCGGTCGGCAGCGATCGTTTCCGCTACGATTAAGGTCAACCACATGATGCCGAGCGCATAACGCACGCCAACCAAAATCGCCGGCAACGCGCCCGGCAGCCAGATGCGCCAAAACAACGCCCACGGCCCCAATCCATAGACCCGCCCCATTTCCAGCAAGCCCGCATCCACATTGCGAATGCCATGGCACGTGTTGACATAAATCGGAAAAAGAACGCCAAGCGCGACGAGAAACACTTTCGCCTCTTCACCGATGCCAAACCATAAAATGACGAGCGGAATCATCGCCAAATGCGGAATATTGCGAATCATTTGGATCGATGTGTCCAACAAACGCTCCGCCGGGCGAAACACCCCGTTGACTAGGCCAAGAAGAAACCCGATAGACCCGCCGATCGCGAATCCAGCCACCGCTCGCCCAAAACTGATGGATAAATGCTGCCATAGCTCCCCGCTCGACCCGAGGTGCCAAGCGGCCGCCATGACGGCGGTCGGCGCCGGCAGCACTCGCGAAGACAACCAACCGGTTTCTACAGCCGTTTGCCATGCCACAAGCAGAGCAACGGGCAACACCCACGGCACCGCCTTCCCCCAAGTCCATTCTGTCCATCTCGACGATTTCATCGCGTTCCCCCCGACTTCCTAGTGTGGTTTCTCATCCGAGCTGCCGCCCTGCGTTCTTGTTGACGGATGACGCTGCCAACGAAGCTGACCGATGACTTTTTGTCACGAATCACCCCCGTTTTCTTTTTGTCCCCGTCGCCCTTGACGACTCTTCCGCACCTTTGGCGGATGTTGGTCAAGGGCGAATCCGGCTCTCCGCATGCCCCACGATGCTCAATGGGATGGTGTGTGTGGAGTTTTCATAGAACTTTTGACGCTACCTTCTCTTCCCATTCCGTCTCCGCTTCATTTGGCTTCACGCCAAACCGCTTCGTTTACATCGATTTTCTTTGGCAACAACCCTAGCTGGTAAAATTGATCTGCAATCGTTTGCTGTTGGGCGATGACCTCGTTTGTGATCGATTCCAGGCCATACGTGCGGCGTTTGGATGCGACTTCAAGCGCCGCTTCATCAATGCCGAGTTCCGGCGCCAAAAACGTTGCCACCCCTTTCGGATCGCGGTTGGCCCACTGATCGACTTTCTTCAGCTCCTCTAAGATGACATGCACGACATCGGCATGCTTTTGCGCAAATGAACGCGAAGCGAAGAAAAACTCACGGTTCGCCACCAACCCTTGGCCGTCAGCGAGCACGCGAACCTTTCCCGTTTGTTCGGCCGCGGCATAAAACGGATCCCAGATCACCCAAGCGTCAACGCTTCCTTGCTCAAAGGCGGCACGGGCATCGGCGGGCGGCAAATAAACGGGACGAATGTCAGAAAGCGTCAATCCAGCCTTGCTGAGCGCCTGGACAAGCAGATAATGGACGTTCGACCCTTTGTTTAAGGCCACTTTTTTCCCTTTCAAATCGGCCACCGTCCGAATCGGGGAATCACGCCGAACCAAAATCGCTTCCGCCTTTGGGTTTGGCGGAGTCGTTGCCACGTACAGCAACGGCGTCCCAGCCGCTTGGGCGAACACGGGTGGCGCCTCACCGGTATGGCCGAAATCAAGGCTGCCGGCATTCATCGCCTCCAACAATTGCGGCCCGCCCGGAAATAATGACCATTGCACCGTATAACCGAGCTGTTTTAATCGTTGTTCCAAGTCGCCGCGCGCTTTCAACATATTGAGCGTGCCGTATTTTTGATAGCCGATGCGGATGACTTCACCCTCTCCCTTCTTGGTGGGAGATGGTTTCTGGGCATTGGCGGATTCGCTATGTCCTCCGCATCCCGAGACCATCCCTAACAAAACCGCCATGAGCACGAGCCATTTCCCCATTTTCCATTTGTTCATCATCGTTCCCCCTCGTTTCTAGATTTCGTAATTTCGCAAACGATTCTCACCTCCTAAACAAACTAAATCGATGTGAAAACTATGGATAATGCCAATAAAAACCTACATATCCAATAGGATTTATTGGTTATTACTATAAAAAAATCATCCCCGTCTGTCAATCTTTTTTTCTGCAAAAAGAAAAAATCCAGAGGTTTCTTCCCCTCTGGATTTTCCTGTTTCTCGTTCATGATACATACTTGCCAACAAGCTCTGCTAATGCCTCTTTCGGTTGATAGCCGATCGCTTTATCGACGAGCTCGCCGTTTTTGAACACAAGCAGCGTCGGAATGCTCATGACGCCGAATTTTGCGGCCGTTTCTTGATTTTCGTCGACATTCACTTTGACGATTTTCACTTTGTCGCCCATTTCTTGGTCGAGCTCCTCAAGCACCGGGGCGATCATGCGGCACGGACCGCACCATGGCGCCCAGAAGTCGACGAGCGTGACGCCGTCTTTCGTTTCCGCGGCGAACGTTTGATCTGTCGCATTGACAATGGCCATGCGGATTTCCCTCCCTGTTCGAAAATGCTGCAAGCAAAGTATACCATGGAAATCGACAGCGGTGCGAATGTTTTGCTTTCGTTTCTAATATTCGCTCCGCACCGGAATTTATCCAAGAAAAACGGGCGGCGCGCGCCGCCCGTTTCAGCGATTACGAATGCACTTTCAGTTTTTTGAATTCTTCCGTGAGAAGCGGAACGACTTCGAACAAATCACCGACAATGCCGTAATCGGCGACTTTGAAAATGTTCGCTTCCGGGTCTTTGTTAATCGCTACGATCACTTTTGAGTTCGACATGCCCGCCAAGTGTTGGATAGCGCCAGAAATGCCGCAGGCGATGTACAGATCCGGCGTGACGACTTTCCCCGTTTGCCCGATCTGCAGCGAATAGTCGCAATAGCCGGCATCGCACGCCCCGCGCGATGCGCCAACCGCGCCGCCCAGCACTTCGGCCAGCTCTTTGAGCGGCTGGAAGCCTTCGGCGCTTTTCACCCCGCGGCCGCCGGCGACGATCACTTTCGCTTCCGTCAAGTCGACGCCTTCCGCCGTTTTGCGGACGACTTCTTTGATGATCGCGCGTAAGTCTTTAATCTCCACGGCGAGCGTTTCCACGCTGCCGGTGCGCGACTCATCGCGCTCGAGCGGCGCGATGTTGTTCGGGCGCACCGTCGCAAAAAGGATGCCACTTGTGACGATTTTCTTTTCAAACGCTTTGCCGGAGTAGATCGGGCGCGTAAACACTATGTTGCCGCCCGCTTCTTCGACCGCGATGACGTCGGAAACGAGGCCGGCGTCGAGCTTGATGGCCAATTTCGGCGATAAGTCTTTGCCGAGCGCCGTATGGCCGAAGACGATGCCTTCCGGCTGTTCTTTGTCAATCACGGCTTTTACTGCCTGCGAATACCCGTCGGATGTATAAAATGTCAAATTCGGATGTTCAACGACAACGACGCGATCCGCACCGCGGTAAATGAGTTCGTTCGCATGCGCTGCGACTTGATCGCCGACGAGCACCGAGACGACTTCCCCGCCTTCGGCGATCGTTTTGGCTGCTGCGATCGCTTCAAACGAAACGTTCCGCAGCGATCCGTCGCGTACTTCCGCCAATGTCAACACTTTGCGTGCCATTCTTTCAGTCCCCCTATTCTTTGATTCCCCGTTGTTTTTCAGCCAAACGCCAGCAGCAGTTCTCGCTTATACCGCTTTCGCTTCAGAACGGAGCAGCTGAACGAGTTCCTTCCCTTGATCGGCGATTGCGCCTAGCCAAATTGTTCCTCGCCTCGCGCTTCGCCGCTAGGAACCATTCGGCCGTTCTTACACAACTTTTGCTTCGGAACGAAGCAAGTGGACAAGCTCTTTTACTTGGTCGGCTAGCTCACCTTGCAAAATTTTCCCTGCCTCGCGCTTCGGCGGCAAGAACACTTCGATCGTCTTCGTTTTCGCTTCGACGTCGTCTTCGTCAAGATCCAAATCGTCAAGCTCCAGCTCGTCAAGCGGCTTTTTCTTTGCCTTCATAATCCCCGGCAGCGACGGATAGCGCGGTTCGTTCAGCCCTTGTTGCGCCGTGACAAGGAGCGGCAGCGACGTTTCGATGATTTCCTCATCCCCTTCGACATCACGCACAACGGTCACTTTGCCGCCGTCGGCAATCTCCAGTTTCGTGATCGTCGTTACATACGGAATGCCGAGCAATTCCGCGACGCGCGGCCCGACTTGCCCCGAACCGCCGTCAATGGCGACGTTGCCGGCCAAAATAAGGTCGGGATTTTTGTCCTTCAAATATTCGGCAAGCACTTTCGCGACCGTGTGTTGGTCTTGTTCCTCCACATCATCGTCAATGTTGATGAGCACCGCTTTATCGCAGCCCATGGCGAGCGCCGTGCGCAGCTCTTTTTCCGCCTCTTCATTGCCGACCGTGACAACGGTTACTTCTCCGCCGTGTTGGTCGCGCACTTGAATGGCCTCTTCGATGGCGTACTCATCGTACGGGTTGATGATGAACTCAGCGCCTTCCTCATTGATCTTGCCGTTAGCGATCGAGATTTTTTCCTCTGTGTCAAAGGTGCGTTTCATGAGGACAAAAATGTTCATGTCGTTTTCCCTCCTCAGTTTGATCCAACATTGTTTCAGTTTCTAACATTCAGACATCGATGGCGATTATTTCCCTTGAAAGACGGGCGGCCGTTTTTCCAAAAACGCCTGCACGCCTTCTTTCGCATCCTCGGATACAAACACGCGGCCAAACCATTCCGCCTCGTCGCGCACCGCTTCAGCGAACGGCTTTTCCTTCGCGGCGTTGAGCAATTCAATGACCGCGCGGACGGAAATCGGGCTTTTCTCGGCGATCTTTTTCGCCAACGCTTTTGCCTCGTCAAGAAGCCGCTCTTCCGGCACCGCCTTGTTGGCCAGCCCCCATTCGACCGCTTCGCTCCCGGTGATCGGCTCGCTCGTCCACATCATTTCCGCCGCCTTGCCGAAGCCAACGAAGCGCACGAGCCGCTGTGTGCCGGCAAACCCAGGAATGAGTCCGAGCTGCAGCTCCGGCAAACCGAGCTTGGCGTTTTCGGCGACAAGGCGAATATGGCAGCTCATCGCCAGCTCCAGTCCCCCACCTAACGCCGCCCCATGAATCGCCGCGATCACCGGTTTCGGGAAACGTTCGATCCGCTCCATCACCAGCTGGCCGTCGCGCGACAACGCCGACGCCTGCTCGGCGGAAGCGATCGCCGTAAACTCTTTAATGTCGGCGCCAGCCGAGAAAAACCGCCCCTCGCCATGCAGCAGGACGACCCTGACCTCTTGGTCGGTCTCAAGTTCATCGAGCAAGGCTGAAAACTCTTTCAAGACAGCGGATGAAAGGGCGTTCGCCGGCGGACGCGAAAACGTCACGACCGCAACGAACCCCTCTTTCGTCAGACGAAATGAGTCCATAAACCCTCTCCCCTTTCTGCGTCTCGGTCAGCGCCCGGCAGCGCACCCTTTGATGAGCAGCTCATATACCGGGTCGGCGAGCGCCGCCAAATCGTATTTTTGTTCGTTCATCACCCACGTCGTCACCGTCTCGTCAAGGGTGCCGAAAATCATTTGCCGAGTGAGACGAATGTCTAAGTCGCGGCGAAACTCCCCTTTTTCCATTCCTTCGACGATGATTCGATCAATGAGCCGCAAATAGCCTTTCAGCACCTCGTTGATGCGATGGCGCAGCTCTTTGTTTGACTGCCGCAGCTCAAGCTGCGTCACGACCGCCATGTGCGGATCGGCGGCAAAAACCGAAAAATGGGTTTTTACCAATACGTACAATTTCTCCAATGAGCTTGAAATTCCTTCTGTCTCTTGTTCAATTTTCTCAATAAACGAGCCCATTTTTTCCTCGAATAACGAGATTAAAATATCTTCTTTGTTTTTGAAATACAAATAGATCGTGCCGTCGGCGACACCGGCCTGCTTGGCGATTTTCGACACTTGCGCCTGATGGTAGCCGTGCTCGGCGATGACGACGACGGCCGCATCAATGATTTGCTTAAATTTCGGTTTTTCTCTGCGCAACCTTAGATTCTCCTTTTCTTGATCGCCAATCATCGAGTGAATGAATGATCATTCATGTTTTTATTTTACGGATCGTTCTGACGATTTGTCAAGCTTCTTTTTCTCTTCTTCCACGAGCGTCCGGCGCAAAATTTTTCCGACCGCTGTTTTCGGCAGCTCGCTGCGAAACTCATACAAACGCGGCACTTTGTAAGCGGCGAGCCGCTCGCGCATAAACGCATCCAACTCTTGTTCACTGCACGTCTCCCCGGCTTTGAAGACGACAAACGCTTTCACCGTCTCACCCCGGTACGGATCAGGCACGCCGATCACCGCCGCTTCCTGCACTTTCGGATGTTGATACAGCGCCTCTTCGACTTCGCGCGGGTAAATGTTGTAACCGCTTGCGATGATGATGTCTTTTTTCCGGTCGACGATGTAAAAATAACCGCGCTCATCCATATAGCCGATGTCGCCCGTATACAGCCATCCATCGCGCAGCACTTGCGCGGTTTCTTCCGGCTGATTCCAATAGCCTTTCATCACTTGCGGCCCGCGCACGACCAGCTCGCCAATCTCTCCCGACGGCACTTCCTCGCCCGTTTCCAAGGAAATGATTTTCGCTTCGGTATCCGGCCAAGGAACGCCGATGCTTCCTTTCACCCGCTCCCCGTCCCAGACAAAATTGCCATGAGTGACAGGGGACGCTTCTGTGAGACCGTAGCCTTCAATAAGCTTCCCGCCGGTCGCCCGCTCAAACTGCTCCTGCACCTCGACCGGCAATGGGGCCGAGCCGCTGATGCACACATTGATGGAAGACAAGTCATACTTCGACAAATCCGGGTCATTCAGCAGCGCGATATACATCGTCGGCGCACCTGGAAACATCGTCGGCCGGGTGCGCTCGATCGTTTTCAGCGTTTGTTTCACGTCAAAGCGTGGGAGCAGCACCATTTTGCTTGCCATCATCACGGACAAATTCATGACCGTTGTCATGCCGTATACGTGGAAAAACGGCAGCACGCCAAGCACGGTCTCTTTTCCTTTTTCACATTTGTACACCCAATGGGCGCACATCAACGTATTGGCAATCAAGTTGCGATGTGTGAGCATCGCCGCTTTCGGACGTCCCGTCGTTCCTCCGGTGTATTGCAACAAAGCGATGTCTTCCTGAGGATCGATGGCGACTGGAAGCGGTGCTCCCTCGTTCTGCCCGACAAGCGAACGGAACCAATGAACCGCATCGTTCTCCTCAATCTGAACGGACGGCATCTTCTGTTTCCGTTGCACAAGCGGATACAGCCATTTTTTGACTGTCGGCAAATAGTCTTGCATTCTCGTGACGACCCAGTGTTTCACCGGCGTTTTTCCTCGCAGCGCTTCCGCCTTTGGGTAAAGCAAGTCAAGCGTCACGAGCACAGACGCGCCGCTGTCGTTCAGCTGGTACTCGAGCTCGTGTTCAGTGTAAAGCGGATTCGTCTGCACGACGATGCCCCCCGCCAAGAGCGCTCCGTAGTAGCTGATGACCGCCTGCGGGCAGTTCGGTAACATGATGGCGACGCGGTCTCCTTTTTTCACTCCGAGCGCCTGCAGCGAACGGGCAAACGCTTGAACGCGTGTCCATAATTCGCGGAACGTTATCGTCTTTCCTAAAAAATCAATCGCCACCCCATCACCAAACTGTTCTGCGGTCTCGCGCAAAGAATCCGGAAGCGTTTTCACCGGATATTCCAATGTGTGCGGAATTTCCGGTGGGTAATGCGCAAGCCATCGTTTTTCCATCCTCATCCCCCCTTATTTCTATTTTATCGTTCGATTCGTAATTTTTCATCAAAAAAAGAGACTCATCACCACAACTTGGACTTAACAGACGATACACTTCTCTGCACAAGTGTCTGCAAAACATGATTGGTTTCCTCGTCTTTCTTGGATGCATCAGCAAGGGAGGTGCTGAAAAAATCAAGTACAACTTTTGGTGAAGAGCCAAAAAAAGAACACCGGAATCAAATCCGGTGTCACCAAAACCAATACGCCAATCCCATCAGCAAAAAACAAGCGCAAACGACAAACAACATTTTCGCCAACACATCGACCGAGCGGTTGCGGACCGCCATATACACAATGCCGGCGACCAGCAGCAGCCCGACCGCAATCAGCAGTCCTTTCACGGCTTCCTCCATCGCGTCGTTCCCCTTTACTGAATGCCTTCGCCGATCACAAACGACAACCCGATCGAAATGACCATCGAAATCAGGCCGACCGCCCGATTGTCGTTGGCGATCTCCTCATCAATGTTAAACTTTGGCGTCAAAAACTCGTAAATAAAATACGCAGCCAGCAAAAGCAAAAACCCATACATTCCCCAGCCGATCATCGACAACAGCGATTCATGGCGCTCAAGGGCATAGCGAAAAATGTTGGCGATGCCAAAGATTTTTCCACCCGTCGCCATCGCCACCGCCACATTGCCTTTGCGGATTTCTTCCCAATTTTTATATTTCGTGACCAATTCAAACACCGCTAAAAAGATGACGAGGCACAACACGGCGACGCTGAAATTGGCCGCCGTTTTCACCATGTCGTGCTCCCAAAACGCCGCCATTGCCATCGCCCCCATCATTTCAGTTCCACGATCGTCACCCCGGTGCCGCCTTCATTCGCCTCTCCGAACCGGAAGCGTTTCACCGCTCGATGTTGTTTTAAAAACTGCTGCACTCCTTGCCGGAGAGCGCCCGTCCCTTTGCCGTGGATGATCGACACGCGCGGGTAGCCGGCGAGCACGGCATCATCCAAGTATTTCTCAAGCCGAATGAGAGCGTCTTCGTACCGTTCGCCGCGCAAGTCCAGCTCGAGGCTCACATGGGCGTCCTTGCCTTTCACCGTCGCGATCGGTGTCACTTCGTTCGCCGGCGCGCTGCCGATATACTCCAAATCGCGCTCATGAATTTTCATTTTCAAAATGCCAAGCTGCACTTGCCATTCGTCGTCCGACACTTTTTCGATCAAATAGCCTTTTTGGTTAAGGCTCGTGACTCTCACTTCATCACCCGGCTGGAACACATGGCGCGCCGCCGTTTTTTTCGCCTTTTTCCGTTTTTCCACCGTCGGCATAGCAGAAGCGAGCCGTTGTTTCGCCGCGGCGAGCTCCTGCTCGTTTACTTCCGCCCGCTTTTCTTTTTGCAAGCGGCGCAGCTCGTGGATGATCCGCTCAGCCTCACGCTCGGCGGCGCGGATGATGTCAGTTGCCTGCTTCGCCGCTTCCGCAAGCCGCTCTTCTTTTTCCTCTTCCAGCGCCGCGAGCGTTTGCTCCCACTCAGCGCGCATCCGCTCGGCTTCCTCAAGCGCCGCGCGCGCCCGCGCTTCGTCTTCCTCGGCTTGCTTTTTGCTTCTCTCCAGCGAGGCGATCATGTTTTCCACGCTATGGCTTTCCGCGCTCACTTGGGCTTTCGCCCGCTCGATCACCCGCTCATCCAACCCTAAGCGGCGTGAAATATCAAAGGCGTTGCTGCGTCCGGGAATGCCGATCAACAGTTTATACGTCGGGCGGAGCGTTTCGGTGTCAAATTCGACGCTCGCATTCACCACCCTTGGACGGTTGTAGCCGTACGCTTTCAACTCGGGATAATGCGTCGTCGCCACCGTCCGCGCCCCGCGGCCGCGCACTTCATCCAAAATGGCGATCGCCAGCGCCGCTCCTTCCTGCGGGTCGGTGCCGGCCCCAAGCTCGTCAAACAACACGAGGCTTTCGCCATCGACATGGCGCAAAATGTCGACAATATTGACCATATGGGACGAGAACGTGCTCAAGCTTTGTTCAATCGACTGCTCATCGCCAATATCAGCGAAAACCGAACGGAACACCGCCGCTTCCGATCCGTCGGCCGCCGGGATGAACAGCCCCGCTTGCGCCATGACCGTCAACAAGCCGATCGTTTTTAACGTCACCGTTTTCCCGCCGGTGTTCGGTCCGGTGATGACGATCGTCGTATAATCGCCGCCCAGCTCAATGTCGTTTGGCACCGCCTTCTCTTGATCAAGCAGCGGATGGCGCGCCTGCAAAAAGCGAAGGTAGCCGCGGTTGTTGACGGCTGGTTTGGTCGCCTCAATGCGGCGGGCGTACTTCGCCTTGGCGAACGCAAAATCAAGCGCCGCGAGCGCTTCGACCGCCCGCGCAAGCGGCTCAGCCTGTACGGCGACTTTGGCCGAAAGTTCGCGCAAAATGCGCTCGATTTCCTGCTTTTCTTTCATCCGCGCCTCGCGCAGCGCGTTGTTTAACTCGACAACCGCCTGCGGCTCGATAAACAGCGTCGCCCCGGACGCCGACTGGTCATGGACGATGCCGCCGTAAGCGCTCCGATACTCTTGTTTCACCGGGATGACGTACCGGTCGTTGCGGATCGTAACAATGGCGTCCGACAGCCGTTTTTGCGCCGCTGGCGAGCGGATGATGCTTTCGAGTTTTTCGCGGATGCGCGCTTCCGCTGACCGAATTTGCCCGCGCAGCGAGCGCAGGCGGTCGCTCGCCGCATCCAATACTTCGCCATGATCGTCGATCGAGCGGCGAACGTCATGCTCGAGTTCCGGCGCTTCGGCAAGCTCAGCGGCATACGAAGCCAAGCGCTCTAGGCCGCCATACTCCTCTTGCAGATCGGTGATCAGCCGCTTCATTTGCCGGCTTGCGGCCGCTGTCGCCGCCACTTCCAGCAGCTCTTGTGGGCTGAGCGTGCCGCCGATCGCCGCCCGCTTCAAATGCGGACGAACGTCGACCACCCCGTCGAGCGGCGCATAGCCGGCCAGCCGCAAGACCGCCGCGGCTTCATCCGTTTCCTCGAGCCAAGCGGACACTTCCTTCCAGTCAGATGACGGTATGAGCGCATCGATTTTTTCCAAACCGAGCGGCGAGGACGCATGCTCGGCCAACTGCGTTTTCACTTTATCGAATTCTAGGGTGTGAAGCACTTTTTGTTGCACGTATCTAACCCCCAGCTGATTCATTTCTTTCGTTTGGCGCGCAAAAACTGTTGCAGCTTCTCAAGCGGCCATGTGTTGACGACCGTGTCTTTCTTGATCCAGCCTTTTCGGGCCGTGGCCACCCCGACCGCCATATCGTCAAGCATGTCCAAATGGTGGGCGTCCGTGTTGATGGCGATGTACGCCCCTGCTTCCTCCGCTTTTTTCACGTAAGCCGCCGACAAATCAAGCCGGTTTGGATTGGCGTTCAGCTCAAGGATCGTCTCTGTCTCCGCCGCCAGCTCGATCAGCCGCTCGATATCGACATCATAGCCGGCGCGCTGGCCGATCAGCCTGCCGGTCGGGTGGGCGATGACATCGACATACGGGTGGAAAAGCGCCGCTTCCAACCGCTTCATGATCGTCGCGCGCGGCTGTTTGAACCCGGAATGAATGGCGGCGATGACAAAATCAAGCTCCTCGAGCACATCATCATCATAATCGAGCGTTCCATCCGGCAAAATATCCATTTCGACGCCGGCCAAAATCGTCAAATCCGAATAGCGCGCGTTCAGCCGCTCAATTTCCTCACGCTGGCGCCGCAGCCGCTCCGGCGTCAAGCCGTTGGCGACTTTCAAATAGCGCGAATGGTCGGTAATGGCGATATACCGGTAGCCGCGGCGGCGGCACGCCTCGGCCAGCTCCTCGAGCGAACACGCGCCGTCGCTCCATGCCGAATGCATATGCAAATCGCCTCGCACGTCTTCAAGGCGCACAAGCGGCCAATCAGCGGAAAACCGCTCCACCTCCGTGCCGTCTTCACGCAGCTCAGGCGGAATATACGGCAGCCCGAAATGGGCGTAAAACGCCGCTTCATTCGGGAACGTTTTCACCTTGCCTGTCGTTTGGTCTTCGACGCCGTATTCGCTGATTTTTTCCCCGCGTTCTTTGGCGAGCTGGCGCATCCGCACATTATGGTCCTTCGATCCGGTGAAATGGTGAAGCGCGGTCGCAAATTGCGCTTCGCTGACCAGCCGAAAGTCCGCGGCGATCTCATCCTCATACCGAAACAGAAGCGACACTTTCGTCTCCCCGGCGGCGATCACCTCGTGGATGTGCGGCAGCCGAAGCAGCGCCTCGCGCACCTCCATTGGGCGGGCGGTGGCAATGACATAGTCCAAATCTTTCACCGTTTCGTTCCAGCGCCGCAAACTGCCGGCCCGTGAAAAACGGATCACCCCATCCATTTCGGCAAGCCGGCGCTCGATATCGGCCGAAATCGGCAACACCCGGGCCAGCGGCAGCCGCTCGGGGCGTTTGCCCGCCTCTTCGATGGCCATCAGCAGCTTTTCCTCTGTTTTCGCGCCGAAGCCGGGAAGCGCCCGCACTTTTCCCGCTAGGCACGCTTCCTTCAATCCGTCCATATCGACAATGCCCAGCTCTTGATGCAGCTTGGCGATTTTTTTGCCGCCAAGCCCTGGGATTGTAAGCAAGGCGAGCAGCGTTTCCGGAATGTCGCGCTTTAATTCTTCGAGCACCGACGATGAACCGGTTTCGACAAACTCGGTGATGATCGCCGCCGTGCTTTTGCCGATGCCGGGAATGGCGGTGAAATCGCCGATCTCCGTCAGGCTTCGCTCGTCCGTTTCCAAGGCGTTCGCCGCTTTGCGAAACGCCGTCACCTTAAACGGGTTTTCCCCTTTAATCTCCATATACAATGCGATCGTCTCAAGCAAGCGGATGACCTCTTTTTTATGGACGCTCATCCCCGTCCCTCCCTTTCCCAAAACACCGCGGCCGCGCTCGGTCAGACGCGGCCATGAATCCACCAATGGTCAAGCATCTCCGACAACACCGGCGTATGTTTCACAATCGCGGTTGCCATGAGCGAACGCTGCAGCTGCTCTTGGACGCTGTCAATCGGCACAAGCGCGCCGATATACAAAAGCAAAAAGACAAGCAAATACACTTCCGCAAATCCGAGCGCCGCCCCGGCCAAGCGGTTGACGCTGCGCAACAGCGGCAGCTGAGCGACGAAATCGAGCATCGAGCCGATGATCTGAAGAACAATTTTCACCACAAAAAATAAAAGTGCAAAAGAAATCGCCCGATAATACGCATCATCCAAATGCGCGCTCTGAAACAACAGCTTCACCGTCTCCGGGTCGCCAAACGTCGGATACGGAATCCAAAGGCGCAAGGTCGGCACAAACCGCTCATAATAGCGGTAGGCGAGGAAAAAAGCGATGAAAAACCCGGCCATATGAATGAATTGGAGAATAAAGCCGCGCTTTAAGCCAATCATCGCTCCGAGCAACAGGACAAACAGCACGATGACATCAATCATCCGGCTTCCCGCCTTTTTCCATGTTCATCTTTTCGACAAGTCGCTGATACTCTTCCTTCAACTTCAAATATTCGCTGGCGATGTTGACAGCTGTCAACACGGCCAGTTTCGGCACATCAAGCATCGGATGTTTCTCACTGAACTCCTGCATTTTATCGTCAACGAGCGCCGCCACAAGCCGGATATGGGCCGGACTTTCCGTGCCGACGATCGTGTAGTTTTGACCGTAAATGCGGACGCTCACCCGCGTTTTTGGCTGTTCTGTCAAGCTTTCTCCCCCATTTCGCCAAATCCTACTGTTTATCATATCACGAACGCTGGTATAATGGAAAGATGCGACACAAAGGGACCAAGAAGAGGAGAAAGGAGAGAGCGAACGTTGTCAAACTATGTGATTCAAGCCGACCAACAGCTGCTTGCCGCCTTGCGCGCCCACTACCAAGACACCTTGTCCGACCGGCTTCCACCCGGAGCGTTGTTCGCCGTCAAGCGCGCGGATGTCGCGATCACCGCCTACCGCTCGGGGAAAGTGCTCTTTCAAGGGAAAGCGGCGGAACAAGAAGCGGCGAAATGGATGGGGGAGCAGGGAGCTGACCTAGCCAAACGACAGGAGAGAGAGAGCACCTCGCCCCCATCGGAACATAGGCTCGCGAAGCTTTCGGCCATCGGTTCGGATGAAGTCGGCACCGGGGACTATTTCGGCCCGATCGTCGTCGCCGCCGCCTACGTTGATCGGCCGCATATCGCCAACATCGCGGCGCTTGGCGTCAAAGATTCAAAGCAGCTAAGCGACGAGGCGATCAAGCGGATCGCACCAGCCATCATGGAAACCGTGCCGCATGCGGTCACCGTGCTCGACAACGCCGCATACAACCGCTGGCAGCAAACGGGCATGCCGCAGACGAAAATGAAGGCGCTCCTTCACAACCGGACGCTCGCGAAACTCGTTGACGTCATCGCACCGATCGAACCGGAAGCGATCATCATCGACCAATTTTTAGAGCGCGAATCGTATTTCCGCTACCTCGCGGATGAAACGCGCATCGTCCGCGAGCGGGTGCATTGCCTGCCGAAAGCGGAAAGCGTGCACGTATCAGTCGCCGCGGCTTCGATCATCGCCCGCTATGTGTTTTTAGAAGAGATGGCGCGATTATCCCGCACCATCGGCCTCCCGCTTCCGAAAGGGGCCGGTGCTGTCGTCGATGAAGCCGCGGCTCGAATCATCCGCGTGCGAGGGGAAAAGGTGCTCGAGACGTGCGCCAAGCTTCATTTCGCCAATACGAAAAAGGCGCTTGCCATCGCCAAGCGCCGGTAGGGGTGTCCATCACTCCCATGGGAAACGACAGCGTTGGCTCCATCGTACAGACCCGCAGCAACGAAACGCCGCTGTTTCCCGTCCTTTCCGGCTTGACAAAAAAAAAAAGTTACTATACCCTATTATTATAAATTTTCCGTAAAAGGACGTTTTGAGATGTTTAGGAAAATATTAGCTTTCAGTTTTTTAGCTGTTGTTTTATTCTCCTCGGTATTAACAGCTTTTGCAGCAAGCGGTACGTACGAATCAACGTACAGTTTGACCGGAGGGCTTAACAGCCGCACGTTTGATGCAAGTGCGACACCAAAGTTTGTTGTGACAACATATCCATCAAAAGGATTAAAGGGAACAAACATGACTTTATATTCTGAAGAAAGAAGGATTTTTTGGAGATTCTGATATTGATAGCGGCACGGTTTCATCAACAGAAGTGGATAGCGTCACCCTTTATAAATCGGGCTCAGGTTCCGGTAAATATTATATCAGATTCAGAAACTTCACCGGGAGCTTATTTGAGGGAAAAGTAAAAATTGATTACAGCTGGTAAATTCATGAACCGGGATGGGTGACATGCATGAAAACGATTGGATTCTCAGTTGACTTACATCCCCCGCTATTTATGATCGTTTTTGTCATATTATGTGGTATCACTTGCTTCATTTTGAAAAAAAGGAAAGCGAATATAACCTTGAAACAACTCTTTTTTGTCGCAGCTACGATATTTTATTCTTTGTCTGTTGTCAAACTAACCTTACTCCCGATCACAATCAGCTTTGATAAAACAAGCGTTCCGGACATGCCTTGGAAATACTATTATCAGTTGATCCCGTTTCAAACCATTATCTCTACGTGGAAGCAAGGCAACCTTTTGCAAGTGGTGGGGAATATTGTTCTCCTTCTCCCGTTGCCGATTTTAATAGGACTATTGAAAAAACGCAGCATAGGCTTTTTTCGAACATTGACTGTTGTCATTTCCGTAAGTTTGGGCATTGAATTGACCCAATTACTCATTAATTGTTTAACCGGAATTCCAAACAAAGTAGCGGACGTAGACGATTTTATATTAAATTCCATTGGTGGTTTGGTTGGATGGGCAACCATAAAACTATATTTTGTTTTGATAAGGGAGAAGAACGATCCATCTTTTCACCTTCCCAATTCAGTGGACAACTCGACTCACTAATATGAGTCGTTCGTCGTGACAACAAAATAGGTTGCGCCTGATGACCGGTTTCAAGAAGTAAAGCGCCACCCCAACGTCATGAAAAATGGGTGGATTCCTTGATGATGTGCCCATCAATTTATGAGACATGAACCTCCTTGTAGATAGTTGGTAGCACAGCGATTCTAACCAAGGAATCGGGTTCATGTCTCCTTTTTTTATCTATAAATTTATGTCAGCGAATTTACTCATCTACAGTTAATAAAGTGAAAAAATGAGGGGCTCCAAAAAGTCAGTTACCCTGACTTTTTGGACAGCCCCAGCAGCCGGTCATTTTAACTAATTTTCTGCTGTTCAAGCCCATCCGCTTCGCTCACCGGCTGCCCAAACGGCCACCAGTTGGCGCGGCCGAACGTGCGGACCATGACCGGGACAAACAGCGGCAGGACGACAAGAGCGTAAAGCAAAAGCCCTGTCAATACAATCGTCGCGATTTGCAAGAGCGACAGAACGCCGGACGGATACATCGCAGCAAACGTCCCGCCCAAAATGACGGCGGCCGAGATGATGACCGTCCCCATATGGCCCATCGCTGACAGCATCGCTTCTCTCACCGGCCGGTCGCGGTATTCGTTGAACCGGTCCATCAGGAAGATGCTGTAGTCGATGCCGAGCGCCATAAGCAGGACGAAGGCGAAAAACGACACCGCCCAGTTCAAGCCGGCATAGCCGAGGCCGTTGACGAAGATGAGCTCGGTGACGGCCATCGACGTGTAATACGTCAACACAAGCGACAAAATTAAGTAGAGCGGCATGATCAACGACCGGAGCAGGGCAGCCAGCACGATGGCGATCCCCGCCAGCATGAGCACCGCGGTGTGCCGATAGTCGGCGTTCGAAATCGCCCGCAAATCGGCATACGTGCTTGTGACGCCGCCGACGGCGATGCTCACCCCGTCCAGTTTTGCTTCTTTCACCGCCCGTTTGGCCGCGGCGCGAATGTCATCGATGCGGCCGAGCGCCGATATAGAATACGGATTTTCTTTGAAAATGACATCAAATGTGACGATGCGCCGGTCTTTTGACATATACGCGTCTTTCGCCTGCGCAAATTCTTTGCTTTCAAGCGCCGCTTTCGGCATATGCCAGCCGGCCATGTCCTTCGCCGGCGCCGATGACAAATCGGTCAAATACGTTTCCGCCGTTCCCAGACCGCTAGCCACCTTCTGCAAACCGGACGCGCTTTGGTCCAAGCCGTTGACAAGCTGGCCGAGCTGGCCGCCAAGGGCCGAGAAGTGCTCAAGCAGCTGCCGCTGGCCGCCGTTGACTTGCTCGAGGCCGGACGCGAAGCGCGGCAGTTGATCAACGGCTTGTTGTTGGCCGTCGGCCGCTTTCGTCAAGCGGGCTTCAAGCTCGCCAAGCCCGGCGATGATTCGATCCAAACCGCCGTTGATCGCGGCTTGCCCGGCCGCCAGTTGGGCAAACGACTCATTCGCTTTCGCTAGGCCGGTGCGCGTTTGGTCAAGAACCCCGTTCAACTTCGCCACACCTTTAGCCATTTCGTTCGTCTGGCCGACTAAGGAGGCGACGGTCATTTTCGCTTGTTGATATTGCGCGTCTTGGGCGAGCTCCGGATGCGACTGCTCGACTTGCGCAAGCAGCGTTTGCACGGCGGCGAGCTGATCGGCGATCGCTCGGAGGCCCGTTTCGACTTGCCGGTATTGGCCGCTGATCGCCGCCAAGCCTTGTTCGGCTTGTTTGTAACCGCTAAGCAGCTGCGTGGCGCCGTCTTGCAGTTTTTTCGCATTGGCGCGCAAAGTCGCCAAACCGTTTTTCAGCTCGCCGGCCCCGATCGCTCCGCGGCGCACGCCTTGTTCAATTTGGCTCAAGCCGCTTTGCAGCTGGCGCAGGCCGTTCTCAAGCCGCTCCGTTCCCGAGACGAGCTGGCCGATGCCGGATGACGCTTGCTTTAGCTGCGGCGCGGAAGCGGAGAGCCGATTGCTTGCCGTCTCGAGCCCGGCGCCGATTTTCTCGATGCCGTCTTTGCCGGCGCCAAGGCCGTTTTTCAGCTGTTTCGCCTGCTCGGTGACAAACAGCTCTTTGATCGGTTCGCCTGTGGGCCGCGTTGCCGAGCGGACGCTCGCCACACCGTCGACGGTTTCGACTTCGCGGCTGATTTTTTCGATGAGCGCCATCCCTTCTTTGGAATCAAGCGGCTCTTTGCTTTTCAACACAATTTGTGTCGGCATGGCGTCTCCGGGATGAAAGTGGTCGGCAATAATGTCAAACGCTTTGACCGAGCGATAATGGTCGCCGATCTCTTCCATTGAATCAAACGACAGTTTGCCATCGTACGTCACGAGCACCGGCACCGTTACCGCTGCGACGATAGCGAGCGCGAGCAGCGGACGGGCGAACGCAAACCGTCCAGCCGCCAGCCAAAGCCGGCTTTGTCCGTGCTCAAGCTTTCCGCGAACCGGCCAAAACAGCTTCTCGCCAAGCACCGCCATGAAAAACGGCACGAGCGTCATAAGCGCCATAAGCAGCACCGCCACCCCGACGGCGACGGCGGCTGCCGATTGGTACAACTGAAATGTCGACAGTCCGATCGCGGCAAAACCGATCATGACCGCCAATCCGCTCGCCGCCACTGTTTTTCCCGCCGTCCGGTATGTGGCGATGACCGCTTCCGTGCGGTCACCGTGTTTCGCTAGTTCTTCCTTAAACCGGCTTAAAAGCAAAATGCAGTAATCCGTTCCGATTCCGAACAACACGGCCACCAAAAATGTTTGCGTAAACGTCGACAGCGGAAAGTTGGCCTCATCGACCAAAAACGCGACGATCGACTGGGAAACGACGTACGTCGCTCCGACCGTCAACAACGGAATCAACGACGCGACCGGCGAACGGAATACGGCCAACAGCACGATCAAAATAAAGACAACGGTAATTCCTTCCGTCTTCTTCACGCCTTCAAGCGAGCTGGTCACCACATCTTCATCGATCATCCACCCACCGGTGAAATAATGCTCGACCTTGACGCCGTCCACAGCCTGATAGAGCGCGTCCGTTAACTGTTTCGCCGCCCGTCCGGCCGGGTCGATGCTGATCGAAATGAGCATCGTCGTCCCGTCTTTGGACACGAGCTTTTTTTCCAGCTCCTTATTGGACAGCGGCGAAACGATTTCGGTAATATGCAGCTCGCTTTTTTTCTTTTCCAGCGCTTGAACCGCCTGTTCGATTTCCCGTTTGTCTTGTGCCGTCAATCCGTCTTTCTGATAAAAGACGAGCACGGCGGAGCGCTCATGTTCTTTGTTTTCCTGTTCGTTCGCCTCTTTGATCCATTTGGCCGCCAATGACGACGAATAGCCGTCCGGCACGCTCAGCTGCCCTTTCTCCCGAACAAGCTCGCCCATGTTCGGCGCGGTCATCATGAGCACCGCCGCGATGATGATCCAGCCGATGAACACGAACCATTTTCCTTTGATGATCGCTCTCATTTCGCTTCTTCCACCTCCTGCAGCACGCGGGCCAGTTTTTCATACGTGCGGATGAACGTTTCAATTTCTTCTTCCGGGAAGCGGGCGATCACTTCTTCCACGAGCCGATAGACGCCGCGGTCCATCTCCGCCACCCATTCCTCTCCTTGCGGCGTCAACGATAAGGCCACAACACGTCGGTCGCTTTCATCACGATCACGGCGCAGCCAGCCTTTGTCGACGAGGCGGTTCGTCATCGCCGTCACCGCGCTTTTGTTCACGCCGAACATCGCCGCCAGCTCGGTTGACGTGCACGTCCCCCGCCGGCGAATATAGCGAAGCAAATAATATTGGTCGTGCGTCATCTCTTCGCAAAGGCTGTCTTTGACGAGCGCCGCTCCGCGCTTCATCACGAGAAACGAGACGGACAAATAACGGTCGATCCACTCGTCGATGTTTCGCCTTGCCACTTCTTCACCCCCAGTCGTTGTATCCATCTCGGATCGTCCATTTGGTTCAACAATTGAACTATTAATTAATGTATCAGGCTAAAGAAAAAAAGTCAATGAAAGAGGGCGATAAAAACCGCTGATTCCCTTCACTAATGGGAAAATGAGTGAAAAACAGCACCGATGCAACAAGGTTTTTCTACTTGAGAAATGAGATGATAAAGCCATATCGACGATTCACTCCACAGCCTCAAAGAGAAGGGGAACGTTTGGAACCATTCTTTACAAAACCGTTACATGGAATTCATCCCCATTTCATATGCCGCTTGTACAATCAAACTGACAAAATCATCTGAAAAGGGAGAGGAGAACGATGTTCCGAATGAAACGCCGCACGGCTTTGCTTATGGCCGGACTGAGCGCCGGGCTGACGCTGTATGTCGCCGGACAACAAACATGGGCGGCAACGGATCAGCTGGACAAGCCAGCCGGGTCACCGGCAGTGAAAAATGTCATCCTTTTTGTCGGCGACGGCATGGGCACCGCCCATCGCGACGCGATCCGCTTGGCCACGAAAGGGATCACGGGAGAATTGGAAATGGACAACATGCCGTACAGCGGGCTCATCCATACGAACTCCGCCGATCCGAAATCGTTTATCACCGATTCCGCCGCGGCAGCGACAGCGATAGCGACGGGCGTCAAAACGTACAACGGCGCCATCGCGGTTGATTTGCAAGGAAAACCGGTGGAAACGATTCTCGAACAAGCGAAAAAAGCCGGAAAAGCGACCGGGCTCGTCACGACCTCCCAAGTGACAGACGCCACCCCAGCGGCGTTCGGCGCCCATACCGCCAAGCGCTCGGCGCAAAGCGATATTGCCAAACAGTACATCGAACAAACGAAAGTGGACGTCATATTGGGCGGCGGCGAAGACTACTGGTATCCGGCCGGACAGCCCGGTTATTATCCCGACCATCCCGCTGAAGATCCCGAAGAAGAAAGCAAAGGGACGCAAGGAAACTTAGTGGAGCGCGCCAAGCAGCTCGGCTATACGTACGTCCGCACCGCCGATGAGCTGAAACAGGCAGCGGGCCGCAAGCTGCTTGGGCTGTTTGCCAACGAGGAGATGTTCCAACAACGCCCCGAAGGAGAAGGGGATGTGTACAATCCTGCCGTGCCGCTGCCCGATATGACAAAAAAAGCGCTTGACGTGCTGTCGCAAAATAAAAAAGGCTTTTTCCTCGTTGTTGAAGAAGAAGCCATTGATGAAATGAGCCATGAAAACAACGGACCGCTCATGATCAAAGCCGGCCAGCAGCTTGACGAAGCGGTCGCCGTGGCGAAACAGTACGCCAAGCGCCATCGGGATACGCTCGTCCTCGTGCTCGCTGACCATGAATGCGGCGGCTTGACGGTGGAAACGCCAGGCGGCACCGATGAGTCGGGAGACGGCAAAACGATTTCTGGCGAAGACGGTCCCTTTTCCATCGCTCATTCTTCACAAACGTTCGCCTTGGACTGGACGACCACCGGCCACACCGCCGCCGATGTGCCGCTGACTGCCATGGGGCCGGGAGCGGAACGGTTTGTCGGCGTTTATGAAAATACGCGTATTCATGACATTCTCGAACAAGTATTGTTTGCGAAAACTAGAAGATAACGCCGCCTCCCTTTCGCTCGTTTCCCCGCTCGTTCCTTGCTTGTGAACCGGGCGGGGAAAATTTTTGGATCCACCCAACCGGCGCTTCTTCACCCATGCGCCGTTGCGTTTGCCCCTATCTTCCGCGCCGGCCCGAACCGAAGAACAAGACCGCGCCGCTTTTCCTCTGGCGGCTCATCGATCGACAGGGGCTGCCCATTTGCCCTAGTGCCAGCCAAACGGCAAGCGCGGCGGAAAAAGGCTTTCAAGCTGACGTTCCTGCCTCATTGTCCTTGCTGCCAATCAAACGGTAAACAATGGAAAAAAGCTTTAAGCTGATGTTTCTGCCTTATCGCCCTAGCTGCCAATCAAACAGCAAGCAACGGAAAAAAGCTTCCAAGCTGACGTTCCTGCCTCATTGTCCTTGCTGCCAATCAAACGGTAAGCAATGGAAAAAAGCTTTAAGCCGATGTTTCTGCTTTATCGCCCTAGCTGCCAGCCAACCCATGCCAGCAGGATCCCGCACGAGTAAGTGACCGCCACATAACCGCTCACCTTCGCCCATTGGCGTTGCTGCATCATTTGCACGCTTTCCCATTTGAACGTGGAAAACGTCGTGAACGCGCCCATAAAACCGGTGCCGACAAGCAATTTTTCAGCATCGGCGGCGCCGCTTCCAGCCAGCCAGCCGAGCAAAAACGAGCCAAGCAAGTTCACAATGAGCGTCCCGAGCGGGAGGCGCGGCGAGCGCCGGGCGCCCCAGCGGCTGACGGCGTAACGGCAGATGGCGCCAAAAAAACCGCCGATCATCACCCATAGCGGTGCCATCATCGGGCCATTTCCCCCTTTCACTTTGACTGGGCGGCAGCGGAGCCCGCCCATGCCGCGGTTAGACCGCCGAACAAACTGGCGGCGATATAACCAGCGGCCATACCCCATCGCGCTTGTTCCAGCAATTCGATACACTCGACGCTAAGGGTGGAAAACGTCGTATACGAGCCGACAAAACCGCTCGTCACCGCCGTTTGCAGCCATGGCGGCCACGCCGGGCGGCGGGTGAATGTGACCGTGAGCCAGCTGAGCAAAAACGAGCCTGTCCAGTTGATGAAAAGCGTCGCAAACGGAAAGCCATGGGCGGCGGGAACAAGCAAACCGAGCCCATAACGGACAAGCGCGCCGATCATGCCGGCAATGCCGACGGCGAGATAGACCAATCAGACCCCCTCCTTCCGAAAAATGAACAGACTCCTGCCGCTTCCATTCGCAGCAGGAGTCATCAGCCGGAAACCGGCGGTTATGGCGAACTCCATCGCCTATGAAGTTCAGTTTTTCTTCATTGTACCATATGTCTTGGTTCGCTGTGAAGACCGACCTAGAAAGATGAGGAGTAAAGCCGGCATGTTGCTTCCCCGCATCGTTTCTCACATAGACCCTTATAGTGTCGGTGCTGCTTTTCCCACCTTCCCGATCGATGGAGGGAAACAGTAGGCTTTCCCGCGCTTTCTACCGGGCGCGGCGGAACCCGTGTTGTTCGAAAGTGTGGAGCGCCTGTTCACTCGTCAAATAAGAGTAAAACTCCCGTGCCTCCTTGAGATGTTTGCTCGTTTTGACCACACCGAGCGGGTAGACGATCGGACCGTGCATACGGCTTGGCACCGCGGCGGCGATGTTGACGTTGTCGGACACGAGCGCATCCGTCCGATACACAAAGCCGGCGTCGACGTTGCCGGTTTCCACGTAGGTCAGCACTTGGCGCACGTCTTTCGCGTAGACGAGCTTCGGTTTGACTTGCTTCCACAGCCCAGCCTGCTCTAGCGTTTGTTTCGCGTACATGCCGGCCGGCACCGACTCCGGAATGCCGATCGCCACCCGTTTGGCGCGGATCAGGTCACCGAGCGACCGAATCGCTCCTTCTCCTTGTTTTGGAACGATGAGCACCAGCTCGTTGGCGAGCACCGTTTTTTCGTGCTCGGAATCGATCAGCCCTTCTTGTTTCAGCTTCACAAACGGCTCGACCGCGGCGGAAAAAAAGAGATCGACCGGCGCCCCTTCAGAAATTTGTTTTTGCAAAGCGCCCGATGCGCCAAAATTATAGTGAATGCGGATGTTCGGGTGCTTTCGTTCAAACGCCGTTTTCGCTTCTCCCAGCGCTTCTTGCAGACTGGCCGCAGCCGAAACAATCAGCTCTGTTTGGTCCGCTGATTCCATTCGCTCGGCGCGTTCTTTTCGATCGCCGCCGCAGCCATACAAACCGAACAACAAAAACACCGCGATGAGCCATGCCATGTTTCGCATTTGCATCCCCCTTATCTTCGCCTAGAAGGTTGGTGATGGAAGGAAACAGACCGCCTATCAGCCTTGTTTCTCAAATAGAAAAGCCCTGTCGCATCGGGAGCATCTTTCGCAAGCTCCCCCCATCGTCCAAATGGAACAACCGTTTTTTACCAGTCTTCTAGGAGGCTGGTAATTTAAGGGAGCAAGCCGCTTGTCAGGTCCATTCTTCCAATAGAAAAGCCTCGTCGCATCAGGATCTCCTTTCAAACGATCCCCCATTGCTCAACAGAAACAACCGTTTTTTACCATCCTTCTAGAAAGATCAGTGATTTCAGCAAAAAATCAGCGTAAACCTGGCCTTTCGCCAAAATTGAGAAACCTTGCAAAATCCTCTTTATTTTCCTTACTAGAACGGCTGTTGGTTTCATCCCCCTCATCTTTCATCAACCTTCCAGAACTATTATATCTAATTATATCTAATTATTATTAATGATAACTAGTTATAAAAGAAAACTTTTTTCACTTCCCTCTCTTTACGCTACAATAAAAGAAAGGGGGATTGTCGAATGACGGAACCGCGGTCCTACACGATTGAAGAAATCGCTTCCTTACTAAAGGTGTCCAAACTAACGGTGTACGACTTAGTAAAAAAAGGGAAATTGCCTGCCTTTCGTGTCGGACGGCAAATGCGGGTCACCGCGGACGATCTCGAGCGGTACATCGCTGGGCAAAAAGGGGAGGTAGCCGCCACTCCCCCTGCCGTCTTGCGTCCGACCGAAACCGCTCTTCGCCCTGTCATTATCAGTGGCCAAGATGTAGCGCTCGATTTGCTTGGGGCTCATCTCGACAAAAGCGGCCGTTATCGATCGCTTCGCACCTATACGAGCAGCCTCAATGGGTTAATCGCGCTGTACAAAGGGCAAGGGGACATCGTCAGCGTGCATTTATTTGACGGGGAAACAGGCGAGTACAACCGCCCGTATGTCGAAAAACTGCTGACTGGGCATGCGTACATCATGGTGAACGTAATGCGCCGGCTCATTGGATTTTACGTGCAAAGAGGAAATCCGCGCGGCATTCAAACGTGGAGCGACTTGGGAAGGAACGATGTCACGATCGTCAACCGAGAAAAAGGAGCGGGGGCGCGTGTGCTTCTAGATGAACAGCTGCGCCGGCATGGGCTATCTCCTTCCGCTGTCCACGGGTATGAACGGGAAGAAACGAGCCACGTAAGCGTGGCTTCCGCAGTGGCGGCGGGCTTGGCGGATGTTGGCATCGGCACGGAAAAAGTGGCACAGATGGGCGGCGTTGAGTTTATTCCGCTCGTGAATGAGCAATATGATGTTGTCATGCTGCGGACCGCCGAGAACGAGCCGCTCATCGCCGCTGTCTTGAACGTGCTTCGCTCCGATTCGTTCCGCACCGAACTCGAGGCGCTTGGCGGATACGATGTGTCGCAAACCGGGCGCATCATCGCCGAGCGCAGCTGACCGAACGGCCGCCCCGTGTCGTCGATTTAGCCCTTTTTTTGACCGATACGCTGTTTTTTGACTATCCAAAGCTCGTCTTCCCAATGTCCAGATGCGATGAAGAACGGCAACATGAACAGCGGCGTTGGATTCGCTAGGTGATGAGCCTCCCCTCTCTTTTCCTGACGTTTGCTGGCATACACGTCAAAACAAAACTGGCCCGAAAAGCGAATTCGCTTTTTGGGCCAGTTTTTCCTATCACCCGCGCAGCACCGCGCCAAACTGCTCTTCGACCGCGGCGAGCACCCGCTCGTGAACGGCCGTGACTTCTTCATCGGTGAGCGTCCGCTCCGGATCATAGTAGCGGAGCGAGAAGGCGAGCGATTTTTTCCCGGCCGGCAGACGGTCGCCTTCGTAGACGTCAAAGAGGGCGACGTCTTTCAGCAGCGGCTTCCCGGCTTCTTCGATCACCTGCTTGAGGGCGCCGGCTTCGACGTTTTCGTCGACGACTAAAGCGATGTCGCGCACAACCGACGGGAAGCGCGGAATCGGTTCGTAGCGGACCGCTTCGCTTTCCGCGTTCAACAGCTCGGCCAAGGCGAGTTCAAAGACGTACGTTTCTTTCAAATCGTACTCTTTTTGCACGGCTGGGTGGAGCTGGCCGACAAAGCCGATCACCGTTCCGTCAAGCGCGATCTCGGCCGTCCGCCCCGGATGCAAGTCGGCGCGCTTCGCCGGGCAGTAGCTGATGCGATCAGACAGCCCAAGCAGGTCGAACAAGCCGTCAAGCACGCCTTTTGCAACATAGAAATCGGCCGCTTTTTTCTCTCCTTGCCAAAGGTGAGCATGCCATAAACCGGTGATGACGCCGGCGAGCCGCTCGTTTTCCGCCGGCTGAACGTTTTCCCCGCGCGACAAATAGACGGAGCCGATTTCGTACAAGGCGACGTTCTCGACTTGGCGGGCGCGGTTGTAGCTCGCCGCTTCAAGCAGATGCGGAATCAAGCTTTGCCGCAAAACGCTCCGCTCCTCGCTCATCGGCAGCGCCAAGCGGATTGGTTCGGCGGTCTCCAAAGCAAACCGCGCCGCTTTGTCCGGGCTCGTCAATGAATACGTGATCGCTTGGAACAAGCCGGCTCCTTCCAAATAGCGGCGGACGCGGCGGCGCTTCGCCTGGTACGGCGTGAGCCCGCCCGGTTTCGCCTCGGCCACCGGCAACGTCGCTGGCAAATGGTCGTAGCCGTACAAGCGGGCGACTTCCTCGATGATATCTTCTTCGATGACAATGTCACGGCGGCGCGATGGGACATGAACGGTGAACGTTCCGTTGTCTTCGGTGAACGGAAATTGCAAGTTCGCCAAAATCGCGGCCACTTCCTCTTTCGACATCGCCGTGCCGAGGACGCCGTTGATCCGTTCAAGCGTGACCGTCACGACCACCGGCTCTTCTTTCCATGTGCTGGCTTCGACGATGCCGCCGACGACCTCACCGCCGGCGTATTCGGCCATCAGCGCCGCGGCGCGCTCGAGCGCTTCTTTCGTCCGCGCCGGATCGATCCCTTTTTCAAAGCGGGTGCTCGCCTCGCTGCGCAGCCCGTGGTCTTTTACCGCCTGGCGGATGACCGGGCTCGCAAAATACGCCGCTTCGATGAACACCGTCTTTGTGTCATCGCGCACTTCCGAATTGGCCCCGCCCATTACGCCGGCTAAGGCGACCGGCTCGCGGCCGTTCGTGATGACGAGATGATTGTCGGTCAGCTTCCGTTCGACATCGTCAAGCGTCACGATCGTTTCGCCTTCCTTCGCGCGGCGGACGACGATCTCCCGCGAACCGAGGCGGTCGTAGTCAAACGCGTGCAGCGGCTGGCCGTACTCAAGCAAAATATAGTTCGTAATGTCGACGACGTTGTTGTGCGGGCGAATGCCGGCGGCCATCAAGCGCGCCTGCATCCAAAGCGGCGACGGGCCGATCCGGACGTTTTTCACGACCCGTCCGGCGTACAGCGGATTGTCTTCCGGCGCTTCGACGCGGACGGAAATGTAGTCGTGGATCATTTCATCGTTTTCTTTAACCGCCGCTTCCGGCAGCTTCACCGCGCGGCCGAGAATGGCGGCCACTTCATAGGCGACGCCGATCATGCTTAAGCAGTCAGCGCGGTTGGGCGTTAACGAGAGTTCGAGCACCTCATCGTGCAAGCCGAGCCATTCCAGCGCATCGGCGCCGACCGGCGCGTCGCTCGGGAAAACGAAAATGCCGTCGGCGTATTCTTTTGGCACGACTTTCGTTTCGATGCCGAGCTCTTGGAGCGAACAAATCATGCCGTTTGACTCTTCGCCGCGCAGCTTCGCCCGTTTGATTTTAAAATGGCCCGGCAGCACCGCGCCGACTTTGGCGACAGCGACGTTTTGCCCTTTGGCGACGTTCGGGGCGCCGCAAATGATTTGCACCGGCTCTCCTTCGCCAAGATCGACAAGACACTTTCGCAGTTTGTCGGCGTTCGGATGCGGCTCGCATTCGAGCACGTGACCGATGACGACTCCTTTCATTCCCCGGTTGAGCGCTTCGACCCGCTCGACTTCAATGCCGCTTTTGGTGATGCGCTCCGCGAGCTCTTTGGCAGTGATGCCGGTCAAATCGACATACTCGCTTAGCCAACGGTAAGACACGAGCATTTAGAACCCCTCCTTTTTCTGCTATACACGCAAAAATTGCCGCAAGAAACGTAGATCGTTTTGATAAAAATGGCGGATGTCATCAATGCCATACTTCAGCATCGCGATCCGCTCCGGCCCCATGCCGAACGCAAAGCCGGTGTACGTTTTCGAATCAAAGCCAGCCATCTCAAGCACGTTCGGATGCACCATGCCGGCGCCTAAAATTTCGATCCAGCCCGTGCCTTTGCAGACGCTGCAGCCGTGCCCTTCACAGCGGAAGCAGGACACGTCGACCTCGACGGACGGCTCGGTGAACGGGAAAAAGCTCGGCCGGAAGCGGATGTCGCGCCCTTCCCCGAACAGCTTGCGGGCGAATTCGCGCAGCGTCCCTTTCAAGTCGCTCATCCGGATGTGGCGGTCCACCACCAAGCCTTCAATTTGTGTAAACTGGTGCGAATGGGTCGCATCGTCGGTGTCGCGGCGGTACACTTTGCCCGGGCAAATGATTTTCACCGGGCCGCGGCCGCGGTGCTTCTCCATCGTCCGCGCTTGCATCGGCGATGTATGGGTGCGAAGCAAAATCTCTTCGGTGATGTAAAACGAATCTTGCATGTCACGGGCCGGGTGGCCTTTTGGTAAATTGAGGGCTTCAAAGTTGTAGTAGTCGGTCTCGACTTCCGGCCCTTCGGCGATCGTGTAGCCCATGCCGATAAACAAGTCTTCGATTTCCTCGATCACGCGCGTCAGCGGATGCGCATTGCCGAGCCGCACCGGCCGGCCCGGCAGCGTCACATCGATCGCTTCGGCCGCCAGTTTTCGTTCGATTTCTTCTTCTTCCAGTTTCGTTTGTTTCGCCTCGAGCGCCTGTTGAATCGCCTCTCTCACTTCGTTGGCCAGCGCGCCGAGTTTCGGGCGTTCCTCCGGCGGCAGCGCCCCCATGCCGCGCAGCACTTCGGTAATCGGCCCTTTTTTGCCTAAGTAGGCGACGCGCACCTCATTGAGCGCTTTTAAATCGCCAGCTTGTTCAATTTTGGCAAGCGCTTCTCGCTCGAGTTCATGCAACCGTTCTTTCACACCAATCCCTCCTCGTTTCAAATAAAAAAAACCCGCCCCAGTAAGGGACGAGTTGTTGCTCGCGGTACCACCCTTGTTAACAGCGCCAATGAAGACGTGCTGTTCGCTTCCTTGCCATAACGGCCAAAAGCCGGACCACCTTTACATCCCGCGCTGGGATGGTCCCGGTGTCAACTCGGGAGGTGAACTTCACTTGCGTCAGCCATAAAAACGCTCCCAGTCTATGGCGTTTTCTCCCTGGATGGCGAGCAGCAAGCTACTTTTCTCCGTCATCGTTGTTGTCGGTATGGGAAATGTCGCTATTCATTATACGAAAATGGGCGGGCAAAGGCAAGGTCAGGCCGAGATTTCTTTGCGCAGCTCATCGATTTCCGCTTCCTGTTCAATCGAGCGGATCGCAAGGCGCTCCATAATTTTTTCCTGCCGCACTTGCCCTTCCTTGAGCGCGGCAACATCTTTTTTAACCCCTACCATGTCTTTTTTCATGGCATCCATGTCTTTTTTTATGGCGTCCATGTCTTTTTTCATGGCATCCATGTCTTTTTTCATGGCGTCCACATCACGTTGCAGGCGATCGACTTTGTCTTCAAGTTGCTTCACGCTTCCTTGCAGCTTGACGATATCGATGCGCATTTGTTCGATGTATATCCCTCGAACGTCAAGGCGCTCAAGCACCGCGTTCAACAGCGCCCGCAGTTCGTCATCCATACGCCTCCGCTCCCTTTTCCGATTGATTTTCAAATTTTATTTTACCGCACCACCCGCAAAGAATAAAGCAAAATTCCGGCCGCCACCGCGACGTTGAGCGACTCCGCCTGGCCGTAAAGCGGGATGCAGACGTTTTCTGTCGTCATCTCGAGCAGCTCGCGCCGGACGCCGCTTCCTTCGTTGCCGACAAGCAAGGCGAACGAAGACGACGGACGAACGGTGCGGTAATCGGCAGCGTTCTCCAAGGCGGTGCCGTACACCGGAATGCCTTGCTTTTGGAAACGCGCGATCCACTGCGCCAGATCGCCTTTGACAACCGGAAGGTGAAACAGCGATCCTTGCGTCGCACGGACGACTTTCGGGTTGTACAAATCGGCGCATCCTTCCCCTAAAATGACCGCATCAATGCCAGCCGCATCAGCCGTGCGAATCATCGTGCCGAGATTGCCGGGATCTTGCACGGCGTCAATGAGCAGCGCCGTGTTCACATCGCCAAGCTCGGCCGCGGCTTGCCGGCAGACAGCCATGATCCCTTGCGGCGTTTCCGTACTGCTGATCGCCTGCATCACCGCTTCCGTTACGATCACCACCGGCACATCGCTGACGTCCCAGCCGGGCGGAATCGCGGCCCGCTCGTCCACAATCAGCTCGACAAGCGGCGCTTGGCTTTTTAGCGCCTCTTCGATGAGATGAAACCCTTCGAGCAAAAACCACCCGGTTTCGTCGCGCCCTTTTTTCGTCAGCAACTTTTTCCATTGCTTCACGCGCGCGTTTTTTGGCGATTCGATCCGCTTCACCGCTTCGTCCCCCAATGTTTGGCGATAAATTCGTCGCGGCCGGAAGCGGCCCGGTCTTGCTTGTAATGGTCCGGATTTTTCTTATGATAGTTTTGATGGTACTCTTCTGCCGGATAAAACGTCGTGGCCGGCAAAATTTTCGTCACGATCGGCTTCGAGAAGCGCCCGCTTTCTTCCAACGCCCGCTTCGACTGCTCAGCGAGCTGGCGCTGTCTTTCGTTATGGTAAAAAATCGCCGTCCGATATTGCGGGCCGCGGTCGTGAAACTGGCCGCCGTCATCGGTCGGATCGATTTGACACCAATACAGCTCCAAAAGCCGCTCATATGGGAACACGTCCGGGTCAAACGTGATTTGCACCGCCTCGTAATGGCCGGTCGTCCCGGTTTTCACTTGCTCATACGTCGGGTTTTCGACATGCCCGCCCGTATAGCCGGAGACGATGCCGTAAATGCCGTCGAGTTCTTCAAACGGCGTCACCATGCACCAAAAGCAGCCGCCGGCGAATGTCGCTTTTTCCATTTGTGTCGTCACCTCATGCGTCAAGTTTCTTCTTTCTGATTATAGCAAACGGTGTACAATTGTCATCTTTCACGCCCAAAGCCAAGTTCCTTCACCAAACTAGACGCGTTCCGTTCCGCACGCCAGCCGCTCATGTCTCCGAGTCAAGCCGTTGTTTCATTTCGGCAAGCAAGCGGTCAAACAGCGGGATATAGTCGGTGCGAATGCGTTCATAAATGTCCATCGCCGTTTCTTCATCATACGTATGGGACGTCCGGTTGCGGTCTTCCAGCATGCGAAGCCATGTCTCTCCGTCTTCAATCAACCCTTCCCGAAACGCCTCGCGAATCGTTTTTCTTGGGCTCGTCACTTCGGAGTATCCTTGGTACTCCAAATAAAGTTTCATCCATTTCCACGCCAGTTCGTACGTGAATTCAAACCGTTGAATGGTCGCATCGACAACAAGGTCATCCGTTTGCGCGTCTCTTGCGGCGCTTTGCCGGAGTTTGGCGAGCGCCCGTTCGAAATCGTAATATCGATCCATCAGCCGGCTCATTGTAACCATCACCTTTCCCCGCTCATTCGTTTGGAAAATCGTCTTCCCTTCCTTGTCAATCGCTGTTTTTAACCGCTCGTTGCCGATCTCATCATAATCAATCAGATCGATTCGATAAATGATGGGCAATTCATCCAAATCTGATTGCAAGCGGTGCAACAACTCGTTTGATTTTCTAAATTTGATGGCTATATCAATATCCGACGTTTTCTTATCATCGCCTCTCGCCCTTGAACCAAACAAAATCACTTCTTCAACGGCATCGGCGTAGCGCTGAAACAGATGAATCAGCTGGCGAAACACCGCTCGCTCGAATCCGTATCTCGTTTGAGCCGCCATCGTCTCTTCCCTCGTTTCCAAGATCGTTGCCTTCATTATACCATAGTCTGGCAAGCGCAACGACTTCGACCGCCGATGCATAAATCCGCCGCCAGTGGCAAACGATAACGATGTACTATACGAATAACGAGGTGAGACAGATGGATTTGAACTTGCGGAAAGCCATTATGCACAATGTCGCCAACAATTCGAAAGACCAGCTTGAAAACACGATTGAAGACGCAATCCAACGCGGTGAGGAAAAATATTTGCCCGGCCTTGGTGTCCTGTTTGAAGCCATTTGGACGCATGCCACCGAGCAGCAAAAAGACATGATGCTCACGACACTCGAGCAGGCGGTGAAACAATAACCGCCTGCTTTTTTCGTGTCGGAACGTCTCACACATCAAGTTCCTCATGAATGATGACAGAAATCGTTTCCTCCCCCTATTTACCAACTAAATAAATAACTGGAATGACGACAAGAAGTTATGATAAAATAGACAAAAGAATACAGAAAGGGGAGATTATTTTGAAAAGGTGGACAACCATTGTTCTTTTCATGCTTTTGCTTTTCGTTCCGCTTCGCGTATCCGGTGCCGGTTCATCCGCTCTGACGGAAGCGGTAAACAAGCAGTTTAAAGACACGCTGACTTACTACAAAAATGGTTCTGTCCAAATCCTCGACAGCATGACCACATCAACGGAAGTAACCGAAAACGACACGAAAACGACAAAAACCGTGAAAGTCGTGCTCGCTCAAGGGAGCGAGATCCGAGACAACCTGTTCGTTTTTGATACCAAACAAATTTTCTATTACGACGCTGATAGCCAAAAGCTGCTGGATTCCGCTTCCCTTTCCAAAAATGAGGACATCAAGCAATTTGAGAAAAAGCATAAAGGGGAACTAGGCAAAAAGCTAAGCCCGCTCTCCTTTACCGTTCTGCTCGTTGCTTTGCTGCTGACCATCACGTTTCCGCCGCTTGTGGCCATTTGGTTCTACGGCGATGCTTCGATCTCGCATCGCTATACATCCAAAGCGGTGAGCATGAAAGCTTGATCTTGGCAGCAGTAATGGATACCGTCAACCCTTTTGTGTGATGTAATGGAGTAGGGGTTCTCGGAAATGGATTTGGAATGAATAGGGAGGGAACGAGTTTCCTCCACACAGGGGACTGAACGTTCAGTCTTCTACGTGGAAAGAGACATAGGTAAGGTTCTCCTTTCTCTACGATTTTTGGTCCAATCAGAGAATCCCCTACCTTTTTCTTTTGGGCTAGCAAAATGCTTGACACAAAATTTTATACATCATCGCCAAATGCTTGACAAAAAATGTTATACATCATCTCCTATTGTGCTTTCACTGATATATGACAACATATGCACAAGAATTTATTAGAAAATTACCCAAAAATAATAAACGCGAACAGCGCGAGGCATTGTTCGCAAAAATCTATTAGTCCTCATCATGCTAGTCGAGTGCTAGGGTTCGACTAGCAGGACAAGTTACGTATCATTTTTTCCAAATTTTATTTCGATCTCATCTTTCATTTTCCTCTTTGTATTTCTAAAACCAACTAAAATAAGCAACATGTATACAATAACAACAATCCCAATACGTAGATAAGGATGAATAAATTCAAAAAGAGTTGTGTAAATAAAGATAAACATTAGTAATATAGGAGCAACTACATAAATAATACGGCTAGTATCCTTTTTCTTAACAGCATAAAATAGTTGCCAATAGATTAAGATCACGAGGAAAATTCCGTTTATTTCGTAAGCCTCCATTATAAATCCCCCTAGTTGCCTGCAACTGAGTACCCTTTTCTAAAACCATTGGCAAAGATAACGATATCAGGTATGAATCCCCATATCCCTATCGCTTTGATAGCCCCTTTAGCTGCACCTTTGATCATCATTTGCGTTGCTGCCTTTTCAATTCTCCCAGCTGCTAATCGCGTTTCAGCCTTGGATATCTTAGTTTTCACCTCTTCTTCTGTTTCTCTCCAACCATTACGGGCACCTACTGTAGCCGGACCTACCTTACTAGCAGTATTAGCAGCACCACTCCAATTAATTCCATACGAAGCCGCTACATCCTTTAATCCTTGTTTAATTCCTGATTCGATTCTGCTCCATGTAGACATGTCTAACCATCCTTTCCACTAGAAATGAAATTTAGTGCTAAGTAATGAATAACTGTACCCTATGAATATAAGAAAGATCCAAACAGTAGTCTCATGTTTTTTGATCAAAATGATAGCTATCACAATTAAAATACTTCTTACCATATGAAAGCTTTTCCCGCCTTATACGAAAAACACCCTCAGCCAGCCTCCTACCATTTAACAAATACACGAAAAATTTATATTCACTCGCTTTCTGAACATGCTCTAAGAGCTGATTGTGTTCAAATAAAATAACGTGTGCAAAAGTTCTATGATAACCCCCACCCTTTCCAGCCGGTATAACGTCTATATTACCGTATACCATTGTATTATTTTGTTCAATAACGATGACAACAGGCAGATCTTTTTTTACATAAAGAAATTCCATAAACAGACATAATGCCCGATCATAAATGCTAAAATCACTTGTTGGCTGTAATGGAAAAAGCACACCTTGATGATTTTTTTCCACCCCCATGCATGTCAAACATTTTACTAAGCAAGCATCCTTAAAATCCTTTTTCATTTTTGTCAATAGGTCGATGCTTATTTCTAGAATTCTCTGCTTCCTAAAGAAAATGCTTAATCTATTTTCTTCCTCCCCCTTTTCTATTAAATGACTCAAATCAAAAAACCCATCAGTCGACTTGATACAACAAAAATTCTCCTTGAATTTCACCTCAATCTCGCGTAAAA